>NZ_JBSFMS010000002.1:0-148559 GCF_053599675.1 Streptomyces sp. NPDC000880
GTCCCCGGTGGCCTGCGCCACCCGGCACACCGGGTCGGAGTAACAAGTGCCGGGGTACGTACCGCTTGCCACATCGGAGTCCGATGTGCCGGGCCACCTGCCCAGTTGTCCGGAAATCAGTCGGCCGTGCTGAAGGCGACAGCCAGGTACTTCTTCCCGAAGGACGACGAGGAGGACGACGGCTCGCTCAGCAGAACCGCCCCGACAAACAGCCGCCCATTGGCATAGCGGTACTCGGCGTAGTCCGAGGAGAAGCTGGTCTCCGCTTCCCGTACCGCCTTGTCGGCCGGATTCTCCATCAGCACCGTCTGCTTGAAGGTGCTGCCGTCGATGCTGATGACCTGGCCGCCCTTGTCGTAGGGGGGCCACTTGTACGCGATGAGGTTGCCGCCGTCCATGCGCACCGGGAACATCGTGTACCGGTCGCCCGCGTCCGCCCGGTCGCTGGTCGGCTTTCCGGTGGCGAGGTCGAAGGAGACGATCTCGTTGGTGTCGCCGTACTCCCCGGTGCCCTCGTGGTCCGAGGTCGGCAGATACAGCCGGCCGTTGCCGACGACGACCTTCTGGCAGGCCTCGACCTCGGTGGAGCCGCACCGCGCTTGGTACTTGTCGCCCGTTGCCGGGATCTTGGCGCGCAGCGTGCCGCTCTTGTCGTCGAGCGAGAAGAAGTCCGAGATGCCGCCCGAGCCCGTGTCACCGACGTCGGCGGCGACGACCAGCGGCTTGGTGGAGACGATGGCCGCGTACCCGACACCGGCCGGCATCTTGTACGAGAACGCCGGAGTGCCGTTGTCCGGGTTCAGGCCCTGGATGGTGACCTGCGGGCTGTCGTACGATCCGCACCTGCGGACCGCGACGAGCGCCGGGCCACCGCCGTACCCCATGTCGTAGCAGCCCTCGGCGCCGGCCGTGGGCTTCCAGCGGACGGCGCCGCTGGTGAGGTCGAAGGCCGCGCCGCCGTCGGTGCCGCCCGCCGCGACCGTGTTGCCGCTCTGGGTGACCTCGCTGAACCTGATCTTCTCGTCGCCGCGGGTCGTGCCCTTGACGGACTTGCTCCACAGCAGCTTGCCGGCGCTCAGGTCGACGACGCCGACCTCGGTGCACGCCTGGTAGTTCTTCGGCGGGACCCGCTTGGTGGCCTCGAAGACGATCGCGGCCTTGTTGTCCTCGGACAGATAGCGGGACGCCGCGCAGATCTGGCCCGGCAGCTGGAGGGTCCACAGCGGGGTGCCCTTGGCCGCGTCGTAGCCGACGAGGGAGTTCACGCCGGGCTTGACGTAGGCCTTGTCGGTGACCCAGGAGCCCTTGACGCTGGTGATGTCGGTGCGCGTCGGCTCCGGCAGCTGGAAGGCAACCTTGGAGTTGGTGTTCGCGGGCGCCTTCTCCTTGCCGGGGCCGTCGGCGGCCTTGCCCCCGGTGTCACCGCCGGTGGAGCCCCCGGAGCTGCCGGCCGAGCTGTTCTTGCTGTCGTCCTTCTTGCTGCCGCCCCCGTTCGAGGAGGCGAACCAGATGCCGCCGCCGATGATCAGCACCACGGCGAGGGCCGCCGCGATGATGATCTGCATCTGCGTGCTCAGCTTCTTGCCGCCGCTGCCGCCGGGCTGGGGCGGCATGTACTGCGGCTGCATGGGCTGGGTCGGGTAGCCGTAGCCCGGCTGGGCAGGCGGCGGACCTTGCGGATAGCCGTAGTTGGGGGGCTGACCGGGCACCTGGCCCGGCGCCTGCGGGTAGCCGTGGCCGGGCTGTCCCGGCGGCGGGCCCTGCGGCGCCTGAGCGGGCGGCGGCGTCTGCGGATAGCCGTACGAAGGGTCCTGCGGGGGCGGCGGCGTCGGGGCTCCGAAGCCTGGGGTGGGGGTCCCCCCGGCGAAGCCAGGGGGAGGGTCCTGAGGTGCCCCGAACCCTCCCTGCGGGGGCTGGTTGGGCGGCGGTGGCGGCTGCGTCATGGCGTGCTTACCTCGAAAGGATGCGTGGAGAAAGGAAGTGGGTCGGAAAGCTCAGGACGCGTCACTTTCCGAAGGCCATCATGGTCTTCGTCTCCTTCTCCTCCGTGTCGTTACTGGCGCTGACCCGGCCGCTGGCGATGAAGAACCGGCCGTCCGCGTACACCAGCTTCGGGGAGTAGAAAGAGCTCTCGATCTGGGCGGTCGAGGCCGGGTGCTGCAGCAGCACCTTCGGCGCGCCACCCGTCGGCGCGATCGCGGCGACCGCACCGCCCGAGTCGTACGAAGCATTCATGTAGACGAGGACGTTCCCGCCCTCCGTGCGCAGTGGCGTCATCTGGCGTTTGCCGTCGGCGGGCGAACGCCACGCGGCCTTGCCGGTGTCGAGGCTGAAGGCGACGACCTCGTTGGCGGTGCCGTAGGCGGTCTCGGTCGCCATGTAGAAGTTCGTGGCGTCGGCGGCGACGCCGGTGCAGCCCTCGAGGTTCTGGCCGAAGATCACGAACGCGCCGCCGCAGCGCGGCTGGAACTTGTCCTTGCCGCCGTCGATCTGCGAGCGCGGCGTGCCGTTGTCCTTGAGCGCGACGATCGACCACTTCTTCGGCTCACGCTGCGTCAGGGAGATGACGAGCGGGCTGGCCGAGTAGACCTTGTCGATCTCCCAGCCGGTGGGGGCGTTGTACGTCCACTTGGCCTTGCCGGTGGTGGGATCGACCTCCGACAGCTGGTGCTTGGGCTTGTTGTAGTCCGATGTCGGGCAGCTGGCGGCGGCGAGCAGCTTGGGGCCGCCGGCGAAGGCGAACGGCTTGCAGCCCTCGGTGGGTCCCTTGAAGAGCTGCCGGCCGTCGGTGATCGAGAAGCCGTAGGAGTTGCCGGTGCCACCCGCAGCAAGGGTGTTACCACTGATCGACAGGGTGAAGTCGGAGAGCGAGCTGAAGGCGCCGCTGGCCTTCGGGATCGGCTTCTTCCAGCCCGCCTTGCCGGTCTTGAGGTCGATCATCTGCAGATCGAGGCACTTGGACTTCTCGGTGAGGCCGTCCTTGACGCCCACGACAATCTTGCCGTCGGCCGTGGTCTGGCTCGGCGCGGAGCAGATCTCGGTGCCGAGCGGCAGGGTCCACTTCTTCGTGCCGTCGGTCGCCGAGTAGCCGACGACCTCCTTGTACATGCCCTTGACGACGGTGTCGCCGACCACCCACGGGCCGAACACCTCGGCGCCGTTGCGCGGCAGGTCGACGTCGTTCTTCGTGAGGAACATGACCTTCGCCTCGCCCGGCTTGCGCCCGGCGTTGAGGTCGTCGTTGGCCTGGCGGCCGTCGCCGCTGCCGTCGCCCTGGTCGACGGACTGAGAGCCGGTGGGCCCCGGGTCATCGCTCTTGCTGACGTTCTTGCCGTCCGTCTTGTTGTTGTCACCGCCGCTGAGCGCGAACCAGGTGCCGCCGCCGATCACCAGCAGTCCGGCCACGGCCGCGCCGATGATGACGCCGGGCTTGCCCTTGAAGAAGCCGCCACCACCGCCGGGCGGGACGGGCGCGCCCGGGTACTGCGGCTGAGTCGGGTAGCCGCCGTAGGGGCCCGGCTGCTGGCTGTACGGGCCGGGCTGCTGGCTGTACGGACCGGGCTGCTGGCTGTACGGACCCGGCTGGCCGGGGGCCTGCTGCGGGTAGCCGTAACCGGGCTGGCCCGGGGCCTGCTGCGGATAGCCGTAACCGGGCTGGGCGGGCGGCTGCTGCGGATAGCCGTAACCGGGTGCCCCGGGGGGAGCCGCGGGCGGCGGCCCCTGCGGGGCGGGCGGCATCTGCGGCGGCTGCGCGGGCGGCTGGGGGGCTCCGTGCTGCGAGTCCTGCGGAGCTCCGAAGCCTCCCGGCGGCGGCTGGTTCGGCGGCTGCGGCGGCTGGTTCGGCGGCTGTGTCATGGGGTGGCTACCTCTGGAAATGGGGAGATGGGAGAAGGAGCTGGGATGTCCGAATGACTCGGACGACTCAGAACGCGGTCACTTGCCGAAGGCCATCATCGTTTTCGTCTCCCTCTCTTCCGCGTCGTTGAGGCCGTTGATACGGGTGGCGATGAGGAAGAACCGGCCGTCCGCATACACCATCCGCGGCTCCATGAAGCCGGCGAGCGGAGCTTCTTTCTATCACTCGGGGAGTGTCGAACAAGGGGCCGGTCCGCCCCTGTTCCCAAGGGAGGACCGGCCCGTGATGCCCTCGTTACGAGACCTGAACGCCGCCTCTACGCGTCTTCGGCCAGCTCCAGCCAGCGCATCTCCAACTCGTCGCGCTCGCCGATCAGTTCACGCAGTTCCGCGTCCAGTTTCGCCACCTTCCCGAAGTCGGTGGCATTGTCCGCGATTTGGGCGTGCAGGCTGGTCTCCCGGTCGGAGATCTTGTTCAACTGCCGCTCGATCCTCTGCAGTTCCTTCTTCGCGGCGCGCACGTCCGCCGCGGACTTCTCGGTCGTCGCGGCGGCGGGCGCGGCGGCCGGCGCCGGGGCGACGGCCTCGATCATCTTCTGCCTGCGCTCCAGGTACTCGTCGATGCCGCGCGGCAGCATCCGCAAAGTGGCGTCGCCCAGCAGTGCGTACGTCTTGTCCGTCGTCCGCTCGATGAAGAACCGGTCGTGGGAGATGACGACCATCGAACCCGGCCAGCCGTCGAGCAGGTCCTCGAGCTGGGTCAGCGTCTCGATGTCGAGGTCGTTGGTGGGCTCGTCGAGGAAGAGGACGTTCGGCTCGTCCATCAGCAGCCGCAGGATCTGGAGCCGGCGGCGCTCACCGCCGGACAGGTCGCCGACGGGCGTCCACTGCTTCTCCTTGGTGAAGCCGAACTGCTCGCACAGCTGCCCCGCCGTCATCTCGCGGCCCTTACCGAGGTCGACGCGGTCCCGTACCTGCTGTACGGCCTCCAACACCCTCAGGGCGGGGTCGAGTTCGCCGACCTCCTGGGAGAGGTAGGCCAGCCTCACCGTCTTGCCGACGACGATCCGCCCGGCCGCGGGCTGCACATCGCCGGCGCTGCGGGCTGCCTCGGTGAGCGCCCGCAGCAGCGAGGTCTTGCCCGCGCCGTTGACGCCGACCAGACCGATACGGTCACCGGGGCCGAGCTGCCAGGTTAGGTGCTTCAGCAGCACCTTCGGGCCGGCCTGGACGGTCACGTCCTCCAGCTCGAAGACGGTCTTGCCGAGGCGGGCGTTGGCGAACTTCATCAGCTCGGAGGTGTCGCGCGGCGGCGGCACATCGGCGATCAGCTCGTTCGCCGCCTCGATGCGGTAGCGCGGCTTGGAGGTACGGGCGGGGGCGCCGCGCCGCAGCCAGGCCAGCTCCTTGCGCATCAGGTTCTGCCGCTTGACCTCTTCGGTGGCGGCGATGCGCTCGCGCTCGGCGCGCGCGAAGACGTAGTCGCTGTAGCCGCCCTCGTACTCGTGCACCGCGCCGCGCTGGACGTCCCACATCCGCGTGCAGACCTGGTCGAGGAACCAGCGGTCGTGGGTGACGCAGACGAGCGCCGAGCGGCGCGCCCGCAGATGCTTCGCCAGCCAGGCGATGCCTTCCACGTCGAGATGATTGGTGGGCTCGTCGAGGACGATCAGGTCCTGCTCGGCGATGAGGAGCTTGGCGAGCGCGATACGGCGGCGCTCGCCGCCGGAGAGCGGGCCGATGACGGTGTCCAGGCCCTGCTCGAAGCCTGGCAGGTGCAGATCGCCGAAGAGCCCGGTCAGGATGTCGCGGATCTTGGCGTTGCCCGCCCACTCGTGGTCGGCCATGTCGCCGATGACCTCGTGCCGGACGGTGGCCTCGGGGTCGAGCGAGTCGTGCTGGGTGAGCACCCCGAGGCGCAGTCCGCCGCTCTGGGTGACCCGGCCTGTGTCGGGCTCCTCGAGCTTGGCGAGCATGCGGATGAGGGTGGTCTTGCCGTCGCCGTTGCGGCCGACGACGCCGATGCGGTCCCCCTCGGACACGCCGAGGGAGACTCCGTCGAGCAGGGCACGTGTTCCGTACACCTTGCTGACTGCCTCGACATTGACCAGGTTGATGGCCATTTCTCTCCTGACAGGGGGAACGATCGACCCCCCAGCGTACTTGTCAGGAGCGCCGGCCCCTGCCCGCGGTCTCGACCAGCAGCCAGCCGGCCAGGGCCATGGCGACCGCGGCGGGCGCGGTGACACGTACCGCGACCAGCATCGCGGACTTGCCCTCCAGCATTCCGCCGAAGCCGACCATGGAGAGGCCGAGCACGCCGAAGAGGCAGAGCGTGATCCCGAGGGCGGCGACCGGGCCCGAGCCAGTGGCCGGGGCCGCCCGTACGGGCCGCTCGAAGGTGCGAAAAGCGGCGACGAGCAGCGCGGTCACGGCGGCGGCGACCGCGATACGGACCGGTACCTGCGCCCACCAGGCGGCGGAGGCGGGGGCGGGCAGCGGTACATCGAGGGCGAGCACCGCGCCGTACACGCCGAGCATCGCGGTCAGGTGCCACAGGAACGCGGTCATCGCGATGCCGTTGGCGGCGACGACGGCCCGCCAGACCGCGGCCCGCTGCACGAAGCGGGTACCGGGCGCACGGAGCAACTCCACCGCGCCGACCAGCCACAGGCCGTGGCAGAGGAGCGCGAGGGTGGGCGGGGCCATGTTGGAGACCTTCTCGCCGGGCATCCCGACCATGCTCAGTGGGTACGGGCCGAAGGCGACCAGCCCCGCGGCGCCGACGAGCCCGGCCGCGGCGAGCGCCGAGGGCACCTTGATCATCCCGTCGGCACGGAGGAAGCCGAGCTGGTGGACGGCGAGCCAGACGAAGGCGAAGTTGAGGAACTCGACGAAGGGCACGCCGCCGACGAAGCGGAGCCCGTCGACGACGGCGGCGCCCGCGACGAGCGCGCCGAAGGCCCCCCAGCCGTAGCGCTCGTGCAGCTTCAGCAGCGGCGGGGTGAAGGCGACCATCGCCAGGTATATGCCGATGAACCAGAGCGGCTGGGCGACGAGGCGCAGGGCCACTGCGGTCAATCCGCCGTCCCCGCCGAGGAGTTGAACGATCAGCGCGCCCGTGCCCCATACCAGGATGAAGACCATGGTGGGCCGCAGGAGCCGCTGCAGTCGGGCCCGGAGGAAGGCCGCGTAGACGGAGCCGTCGGTCTTGCGGGAGAGGGAGCGGTAGGAGAGGGCGTGCGAGAAGCCCCCGACGAAGAAGAACACCGGCATGATCTGCAGCACCCAGGTGAGGGGCTGCAGCTCCGGCACGACGGCGAGGAGATTCCCGACCCCGTCGCCGGTGACGACGGCCATCAGCCAGTGCCCGGCCACGACGGTCCCGAGCGAGGCGACCCGCAGGAGGTCGATATACCGGTCCCGCGTACCGGGAGTGGCCGCGGCGAGCTCACGAACGCTTGATCCCATGGGGGTACGGTGCCGCGGGAGTGCGGGGGTGGGTGAGGGCGCTTGTACTCAACTTGGGCGTGAGTACGGGGTGCGTGGGGGTGGGCCCGGGTCGGGGGGCTTGACTACCGGCTGCGGCGGGAAACCCAGCCTCGCCGGCGATTGAGGCCAGTGGTCTGGGGCGGAGCCCCAGCTAAACCCGCACCGCACCCGCCGCCGGGGACACCGCCACCCTTGCCGTACGGCAGGTGCCCGACGCCAGCAGGGCCTGAGCCACCGCCCCCGCCGACTCCTCGTCCTTCGTCAAGAACGCCGTCGTCGGCCCCGAGCCCGAGACCAGCGACGCCAGCGCACCCGCCGCCATGCCCGATGCCAGCGTCGCCGACAGGGACGGGCGCAGGGAGAGGGCCGCGGGCTGGAGGTCGTTCGTCAGGGCCGCGGCCAGGGCCGTCGCGTCGCCGGTGCGGAGGGCTTCGAGCAGGGGCGGGGACGCGGCCGGGGCGGGGACTGCGACGCCTTCGCCCAGGCGGTCGAACTCGGCGTACACCGCGGGCGTCGACAGGCCGCCGTCAGCCACCGCGAAGACCCAGTGGAACTCTCCGCCGACCTCGAGCTCGGTCAGCTGCTCGCCGCGGCCCGTGCCCAGCGCCGCACCGCCCACCAGGCCGAACGGCACGTCGCTGCCCAACTCGGCGCAGATGGCGAGGAGTTCGGAGTGCGGCGAGTCAAGACCCCACAGCGCGTCACAGGCCAGCAGCGCGCCCGCGCCGTCCGCGCTGCCGCCCGCCATGCCGCCCGCGACGGGGATGTCCTTCGCGATGTGGATGTGCACGGAGGGATCGATGCCGTGGCGGGCGGCGAGGAGTTCCGCCGCGCGGGCCGCCAGGTTCGTACGGTCCAGCGGCACCTGCGAGGCGTCCGGGCCGGAGCACGTGATCGACAGCGACTCGGCCGGCGCCACCGTGACCTCGTCGTACAGGCCGACCGCCAGAAAGACATTGGCGAGGTCATGGAAACCGTCGGGACGCGCCGCGCCGACCGCCAGCTGGACATTGACCTTCGCCGGCACTCGTACCGTGACGCTCACGCCTTGGCCTCCGCGATCCGTGCGAACTCCTCCACCGTCAGGGACTCGCCGCGCGCCTGCGGTGAGATCCCCGCCGCGACCAGCGCGGTCTCCGCGGCGGCGGGCGACCCCGCCCAACCCGCAAGCGCCGCGCGCAGCGTCTTCCGCCGTTGCGCGAACGCGGCGTCGACCACCGCGAAGACCTCCGCCTTCGTGGCGGTGGTCTTCGGCGGATCGCGGCGCACCAGCGAGACCAGACCCGAGTCGACATTGGGCGCGGGCCAGAAGACATTGCGCCCGATCGAGCCCGCCCGCTTCACGTCCGCGTACCAGTTGGCCTTGACCGACGGGACGCCGTAGACCTTGTTCCCGGGCTGGGCCGCGAGCCGGTCCGCGACCTCCGCCTGCACCATCACCAGCGTGCGCTCGATCGTCGGGAAGCGGTCCAGCATGTGCAGCAGCACCGGCACGGCCACGTTGTACGGAAGGTTCGCGACCAGCGCCGTCGGCTCCGGGCCCGGCAGTTCCCGCACCTGCATCGCGTCGCAGTGCACCAGCGAGAAGCGCGTGGCCCGCTGCGGCATACGGGCCAGGATCGTCGACGGCAGCGCACCCGCCAGCACATCGTCGATCTCGACGGCGACGACCTGGTCAGCCGCTTCCAGCAGGGCGAGGGTCAGCGACCCGAGCCCGGGGCCGATCTCGACGACCACGTCGTCCTCGCGCACCTCGGCCGTGCGGACGATCCTGCGGACCGTATTGGCGTCGATGACGAAGTTCTGGCCGCGCTGCTTGGTGGGGCGTACGCCCAGCGCTGCGGCCAGTTCACGGATGTCGGCGGGGCCGAGGAGTGCGTCGGGCTCAGTGGTGCTCACTGATACAGCCTACGGCCGCAGTGCGGCCACGGACTCGCCCCCCGTTGCACGTAGAGCTTCTTCGCCCGGTACGTCTGTTCCTCCGCGGGCGCGTCCTGCGGGCGCCCGCGCCCGCCGAGCGACCGCCAGGTCCCGGTGTCGAACTGGTACAGCCCGCCGTACGTCCCCGACGGGTCGACCGCGCCCGCCCACCCGCCGGACTCGCAGTGCGCGAGAGCGCCCCAGTTCAGCCTGTCCGCGCCCGCCACGGAGTTCGGCATCGGCTCGATGCCCACCTTCACGCGCTGGGCGACGGGCTCCCGCACCACCTCCTCGGCGACCTTCTGCGGCTTCTGTTTGACGCCATTGACGGTTCGCAGGGTGTACGTGACCCGCCGCGCGCCCGGCCTGCCCTGCTGTACGACGACCTCCGTGCCGGAGAACAGCGAGGGGTCCTCGGCCTTCTCGACGTCGAAGTCGATGTGCTCCTCGAGCACCTCCCTGGTGTCGGTGATCCGCATGACGGTGACGGTCTGCCCGTCGCGCGGAAAGCTGTGGGGCGGCACGGACGTGGTGTCCTGGCCGCGCAGCGCGATCCCGGCCTCGTCCAGGGCCTCACGCACGCTCGCCGCGTTCGTACGGATGGTGTGCTCGCGCCCGTCGGCCATGAAGGTCACGGTCCGCTCGGTCCGCACATCGAGGGCCAGGCCATCGCGGGAGATCGGCATGGAGCGCGAGACCGACAGATACGCGCCCTGCGCGCGCACCCCGAGCTGGCGCAGTGCGCCGTCGACCGTGCGGGCAGTGGTCCACACCCGTTGGCGCTGCCCGTCCAGAGTGAGGGTGACGGGCCGGCCGTAGCGGACGACGATCTCGTCGCCACTGGCGATGGCCGCGGCGGGGGCGGGGGCCACGATGTCGTGCGCGCTGACGTCGAGCCCCTCGTCGTCGAGGAGTTCTCGCACATCGTCGGCGAAGGTGTGCATGGTGCGCGGTACGCCGTCGACGGTGAGCCGCACCGCCTTGTCGCTGGCGACGAAGGCCGAGGTGCCGCCGGCCAGGAAGGCGACGACGAGGGCATGCGGGACGAGCCGGCGCAGGGTGTCGGGCGTCTCGCCGGCCTTGCGGCGGCGGGCGGCCCGGCGGGCTTCGGCGCGGCCGCCGGTCCCGGAGACTGCCGGGGCGGGGGCGGGGCCCTGGCGCGGCAGCGTCGGCGCTGAGGGGACGTAGGGCGGCGTACGGGCCTCGTCCTCGTCCTCGTAAGACGGCTCGGGCGCTCCGTACGTCGAGGTGCGGGCCTCGTCCTCGTAAGACGGCTCGCGCACTTCGTACGCAGACGACGTCTCGGGTGCTTCGTGCGGCTCTGCTGTCCCGGCGGCCCGGAGACCGCCGCGTACGGCATGGTGACTGCCCTGCGAATTGCTCACGACGCTCCGTAAGGTCCGGTCCGCCCTCCCCCACAGTCTTCGGCGGGAGGTACCCCCAGTTGCGGCCGGGACACTAGCGGATTCCGGTCACTCTCCAAAGCATTTCGACTACGCAGCGTCGCGACGTCAGCCTGTCCGCCGCTGCCC
Source organism: Streptomyces sp. NPDC000880 (assembly GCF_053599675.1). NCBI lineage: Bacteria > Bacillati > Actinomycetota > Actinomycetes > Kitasatosporales > Streptomycetaceae > Streptomyces > Streptomyces sp. NPDC000880. The sequence continues at coordinate 10,800 of NZ_JBSFMS010000002.1, forward strand.
GTCAGTAACCAAACGCTTCCGCCGTATTGGCCGAGATCGCCGCGGCCAGCGTGTCTTCGTCGAGCCCCGTCACCGCCGCCATGGCGCGCAGCGTGACCGGAATGAGATACGGCGCATTGGGCCGTCCGCGGTACGGGGCCGGGGTGAGGAAGGGCGCGTCCGTTTCGACGAGTACGAGTTCCCGCGGGGCGGCGGCGAGGGCGTCGCGCAGCGGCTGGGCGTTCTTGAAGGTCACATTGCCGGCGAAGGACATGAAGTAGCCCGCGGCCGCGCACACTTGGGCCATTTCCGCGTCACCGGAGTAGCAGTGGAAGACGGTCCGCTCGGGCGCGCCCTCCTCGGCGAGGATCCGCAGCACGTCGGCGTGCGCATCGCGGTCGTGGATGACCAGGGCCTTGTCGTGCCGTTTGGCGATCTCGATGTGCGCACGGAAGGAGCGCTCCTGGGCGGCGATGCCCTCGGGCCCCGTACGGAAGTAGTCCAGGCCGGTCTCGCCGACGGCGCGGACCTGTGGGAGGGCGGCCAGCCGGTCGATCTCGCCGAGCGCGTCGTCGAGGGCGCTGTCGCCACCGGCCTCGCGGGCACCCTGCCGCGACCAACCCCCGGGATCCCCCAGCACGATGCGCGGGGCCTCATTGGGGTGCAGGGCCACGGAGGCGTGCACGCTGTCGTGGGCGGCAGCGGTCTCCGCGGCCCAGCGGGAGCCCTTGATGTCGCAGCCGACCTGGACGAGGGTCGTCACCCCGACCGCGGCTGCCCGGGCGAGCGCCTCCTCGACCGTGCCCTCCTGCATGTCCAGGTGGGTGTGCGAATCGGCGACCGGCACGCTGAGCGGTTCGGGCAGCGGCGGCGGGGCGGACTTCGAACTCATGGGCGCGATCCTACGAGGCTCGCGCCCAACGCCTCACTTGCGGTGGAACGCGTGCAGGAGGTCGGAGAGGTGCCAGTGGTGAGGCGCTTCGGCCGACTCCGGCTGTCCGGCGGACGGCCCGGACTGCGCGGACTGATCGACACGCTCGGCGCCCCCGGGCCGGTCGGCGGCCTCGGCGGGCACCGGCCCGGCCTGCGACACGGGCTTCTTCGCGGGGCTCGGGTTCATCATCGAGTCCAGCACCGAGGAGACCTGCCCCGCCCTCATGATCCGTACGACATGCCCGCCGCAGGTCGGGCAGGAAGGGCTCGAGAGCGGGGACGGCACCCGCCGACCCTCAGCTTTGTAAACAACGAATTCCTGGCCCGAGCCATCGATGTGGTGCTCTATCTCGTAGGACTGCTCCCAGCCGTGCCCGCAGCGCATGCAGGCGAAGGCGTACGCCTCGTGGACCTTGGCGTGGCCTGTGATCTCACTCATGCCAGCTCCTCTCCACTGACCCAGTGGACGCCCGTTCCGGCGGGAGCGCATCAGCGCCTGTCGATTAATGGTGTGGTCTTTGGCGTTCCCATGCCAGAAAGGCCCAGGACGCGGTCTGCGCTTTGCCTTTCACGATAGTCCTTTACTGTCTGCGGGGGCCGATCGATCCGCGTTCTTTGCCGCGACGACGGCATCGAACACCTCGCGCTTGGGAAGCCCCGCTTCCGCGGCGACCGCCGCGATGGCCTCCTTGCGCCGCTCCCCCGCCTCCTCGCGCACCCGCACCCTGCGCACCAGTTCGGCCGCGTCGAGCTCGCCGGGTACGGCCTCCGGCGCGCCCTCGACGACGACGGTGATCTCGCCGCGTACGCCGTCGGCGGCCCAGGCGGCCAGCTCGCCGAGCCCGCCACGCTTGACCTCCTCGTACGTCTTGGTCAGCTCGCGGCAGACGGCGGCCCGGCGCTCGGCGCCGAACACCTCGGCCATCGCGGCGAGCGTGTCGTCGAGCCGGTGCGGCGCCTCGAAATACACCAGGGTCCGCCGCTCCTGCGCGACCTCGCGCAGCCTCCCGAGGCGCTCGCCCGCCTTGCGCGGCAGGAAGCCCTCGAAGCAGAAGCGGTCCACAGGCAGCCCGGACAGGGCGAGCGCGGTCAGCACGGCGGACGGTCCGGGTACCGCGGTGACCTTGATGTTCTTCTCCACGGCGGCGGCGACCAGCCGGTAGCCGGGGTCGGAGACGGACGGCATACCGGCGTCGGTGACAAGCAGCACCCGGGCGCCGCCGGCCAGCGCCTCGACCAGCTCCGGCGTACGGGCGGACTCGTTGCCCTCGAAGTACGACACGACCCGCCCCTGGGTGTGCACACCCAGGGCCTGAGTGAGCCGGCGCAGCCGCCGGGTGTCCTCCGCGGCCACGATGTCGGCGTTCTCCAGCTCGGCGGCGAGCCGGGGCGGCGCGTCCGCGACATCGCCGATGGGGGTCCCTGCGAGTACCAGCGTTCCGTTCACGTACGTCATCCTCGCAGGGCCGGACGTACGACTCACACAGTCGCGTTCCCTACGATGGCGCGGTGACCAGTACCGCGCCACAGACCCTTCAGGGCAAGGACGCCGATCAGCAGCCGCCCGGCTGGCAGCAGCGGCTGCGCAGATTCGGCTACACGTCCCGGCCCGTGATCGGGCTGCGCGAACGCCTGGTGCCGCCCTACTCGCGCCCCTCCGAGCGGGTGTGGCCGGTCTTCGGCATCCCGCCGGCGCTCGTGAACCCGCTGCTGCGCATGGCGGCCTGGGGCGGGCCGCTGCTGGTCGCGCTGGTCGCGGGCGTGCTGCGGTTCTGGAATCTGGGCAAGCCCAATGCGGTGATATTCGACGAGACGTACTACGCCAAGGACGCGTGGGCGCTGATCAACCAGGGCTACGAGGGCAGCTGGCCGAAGGACATTGACAAGGCGATCCTGGCCAACCCGGACAAGGTCCCCGTCCCGACCGACCCCGGCTATGTGGTGCATCCTCCGGTCGGCAAGTGGGTCATCGGCCTCGGCGAGCAGTTCTTCGGCTTCACGCCGTTCGGCTGGCGCTTCATGGTCTGCGTACTCGGCACGCTGTCGGTGCTGATGCTGTGCCGGATCGGCCGCCGGCTGTTCCGCTCGACGTTCCTGGGCTGCCTGGCGGGCACGTTGCTCGCGGTGGACGGGCTGCACTTCGTGATGAGCCGCACCGCGCTGCTCGACCAGGTGCTGATGTTCTTCGTGCTGGCCGCTTTCGGCTGCCTGCTCATCGACCGGGACTGGGCGCGCAGACGCCTCGCCGCGGCGCTGCCGACCGACGCGGAGGGCGTACTGCGCCCGGACGCCACGGTCGCCGAGACCCTGCGGCTCGGCCTGCGTCCGTGGCGCCTGGCGGCGGGCCTGATGCTGGGCCTGGCCGCGGGGACCAAGTGGAACGGCCTCTATGTGATGGTCGCGTTCGGCCTGCTGACGGTGGCGTGGGACCTGGGCGCGCGCCGTACGGCGGGCGCGGTGCATCCGTACATGGCGGTGCTGAAGAAGGACGTCGTACCGGCCTTCGTGTCGACTGTGCCGGTCGCGATCGTCACGTACATCGCCTCCTGGACCGGCTGGATCGTCACCGGCAAGGGCTACTACCGGAACTGGGCGCAGACGGACGGCAAGGGCGGCAGCTGGACCTGGCTGCCGGACTGGCTGCGCAGCCTGTGGCACTACGAGAACGAGGTCTACGAGTTCCACGTCAACCTCACCTCGGGCCACACCTACCAGTCCAACCCGTGGAGCTGGATCGTCCTGGGCCGCCCGGTCTCGTACTTCTACGAGGACCCGAAGGCGGGCGTGAACGGCTGCCCGTCGGACGCGGCGGACAAGTGCGCCCGCGAGGTCCTGGCGCTCGGCACGCCGCTGCTGTGGTGGGCGGCCTGTTTCGCGATCTGCTACATCCTGTGGCGCTGGCTGTTCCGCCGCGACTGGCGCGCGGGCGCGATCGCCTGCGCCATCGCGGCGGGCTGGGTGCCCTGGTTCTTCTACCAGGAGCGCACGATCTTCCTGTTCTACGCGGTCGTGTTCGTGCCGTTCCTGTGCCTGGCGGTGGCGATGATGATCGGCGCGATGCTGGGCCCACCGGGCTCGGACGAACGACGGCGGGCGATCGGGGCGATCGGCGCGGGGGTGCTGGTGCTGCTGATCATCTGGAACTTCATCTACTTCTATCCGCTGTACACGGGCACGTCGATCCCGCTGGAGGACTGGCGCAACCGGATGTGGCTGGACACCTGGGTCTAGCTGGGACGACGGCGGGCACGGCACCACTTGACGCCGTGCCCGCCGTCGTCGTTGTTGGTGGTTGCTGGTCGCCGCTCGACGGCCCGCAGACGGCCCAAGCCCTTGCAGACAGTTCGTCGGCTCCGGCGGAGCCTGGAGGGTGCCCCGTTCTTCACAGCTGAGGACTGAGTCGAGGATCAGACGTAGCTGATCGGTGCTGCGCCGTACCGGATGGCGTTGGCGATCAGTTCGCTGACGGTAATTTGCGCGGGGAACTGCAAATCCGGCCGGGGGTAGCCGCCGGGTCGCACATACAGCAGTGACCACACGTGACGGCGTACCCGCCGGCGCACCTTTGCGATCTTCCTCAGGGTCGCCTCGTCCAGCACCGCCAGGCGCGACAGGCGGTGGTGCAGCTGGAGTTGCCCGGCCCAGCAGGTTCGTCGCGCAGAGCGCGATGGCCACCGCGAGCTGGACCTGAGCCCGTCCCGCCGGCCGGTGCCCACCCCGCCCGGCAGCACTCCGCCGGCGCGCCGGTCAGCCCCACCCGGTCCGTGCAGTGCGCGCCGCCAAGGGCCCCGGACGGGTCTCCAATCGTTTCCGCACTCCACCCGAGGGCCGGACCGTGGACGCCAACCGACCGCTCGGTCCGCCATCGTAAAGTCCGGGCGTTTCGCTCCCGTTAACGATTGCTCCTGCAATGCGGCTTCCCCGATCCGCCGAAATATCGGCGCGATGGGGTCTTGACATGGCTGAAGTTCCACCTCCAGACTCTCGCCAACATTCGTCATTGGTCAATGACAAATGATTCAGCGTCGATCGCTGATGGCCGAGAATCCCGGAGGACATCCATGAGCTTGGTGACGGGCGGACGAAGAAATGTGGTGACGGGGGCCGCAACGGCGCTGCTCCTCGTGGGCGCTGCGGCGTGCAGCGGTTCGAGCGGCGGTGCATCCGGCGACGGGGCTCCGGCCGACGGCAAGGTCGAGGGCAAGCTGCGGGTCGTCACCAACTGGACGGGCAGTGAAGGTGAGGCGTTCGACACAGTCATCAAAGGCTTCGAGGCCAAGTACCCGTCGGTGCAGGTGCAGGTGGAGCCCGTTCCCTTCGAACAGGGGCAGGCTCTGCTGACTCAGCAGTTCGCCCAGGGATCGCCTCCGGACGTCGCCGTAGCCCTTCCCGGGCTGGTCCGGAGCTTCTCCCAGCAGGGTCTGCTGATGAACCTCGACTCCTCCTGGGACAAATGGATCGCGGACGGCGAGTACGCACCGTCGGTCCGCGACATAGCCCAGGGCGCCGACGGGCACACCGACTCGGTCCTGTTCAAGGGCAACGTCAACGCTTTGATCTGGTACGACCCGAAGCAGATGGCCGAGCTCGGTCTGTCGGTGCCGCACACCTGGGCGGAGTTCACCTCCGTGCTGGACAAGGCCAAAGCCAAGGGCGTGACACCGTTCGCCGTCGGTGGCAAGGACCAGTGGCCGCTGACCCAGTGGACCGACTCGGTGCTCCTGCGGGTGGCCGGCGCCTCCGCCTTCAACGACCTGGCGCGAGGGAAGATCGGCTGGGACGATCCGCGGATCGTCAAGTCGTTCCAGGTCTTCGGCGACATGATCGGTTCCTACTTCCCCGCTGACAACCTGTCCAGCTCCTTCTCGGACGCCACCTGCGCGAGAGTCGCCGGCAAGTACCTCTTCGAGAACCAGGGCGCATTCATCAACCTGGTCGACCGTCAGGAGTGCGGCAAGAAGCTGGTGCCGGGCAAGGACCTCTCCTTCTTCCTCATGCCGTCCTACGGAGACACCCCGCCGCCGCAGTTCGTGAGCGGTGACCTGTTCATGGGCGCCAAGGCGACGAAGAACCCGGGGGCCACCAAGGCTCTGCTGGACTACCTCGGCTCGGCACCCGCCCAGGAGATCTGGGCGAAGGTCGGCGGGTACGTGGCGCCGAACGCCAAGGTGCCGGCCACCGCCTACCCCGACGTCAACGACCGGCAGGCAGCGGCGCTGTGGCCCAAGAGCGCCAAGGACCAGGCTGGTTACGACCTGGACGACTGGATCGGCGGGGAGATCCAGGTCAAGTACAAGCAGGCGCTGTCGCAGTTCGTTCGCGACCGTAACGTGTCGTCCTTCATCGCGACGATGAAGCAGGTCGACACCCGCTCCGCGGGCTGAGGCTTCGATGACCGTATCCGTCAAGATTCCGGTGCGCGGCCGTGGCGGTCACTCCGTCCGCGGCAGCGCACCGGCAACTCCCCGCAACCGCCGTCACCGCGCCGGCTACCTGTTCGTGACGCCGCTTCTGATCGTCTTCGCGCTGTTCTACCTGTGGCCAGTTCTGCAGAGCGTGCTCAGTAGCTTTTTCACCTGGGGCCTGCTGCGACCGTGGAGCCTGTTCGACCGCTCCACCTGGACCTTCGCAGGCCTGGCCAACTACCGTACGACACTGGGTGATCCCGACTTCTGGCACGCCGGGCTCAACTCCCTGCTCTGGCTGGTCCTCTTCCCCTCGCTGGTCACCGGGCTTTCCCTGCTCGTGGCCATAGCCGTCTGGCACGCACGCCGATGGTCGGCGCTGCTGCGTACCATCTTCGTCCTGCCCATGACGATCTCCCTGGCTGCGGCCGGAGTCATCTGGTCCTTCGTCTACAACGCGGATCCCGGCATCGGCGTCCTCAACGCGGTCCTTCAGGCACTCCATCTCGACGGCAGCCTCGACCTGGGGCCCCTGCACCTGAATACCGGGCAGTGGCTCGCCGACGCCGGCACACTCAACCTGGGATTCGCCGACATCCGGCTGGTGAATGTGTTCGTCATCATCGCCGGCGTCTGGGCCTTCGCGGGATACGGCGTCATCACCTTCACGGCCGGGCTCTCCTCCCTCCCCGAGGAACTCGTCGACTCCGCCCGGGTCGACGGCTGCAGCACGGTGCAGATGGTGCGGCACGTCATCGTGCCGCACCTGAAAAAGCCCATGCGGATCGTGTTCGTAGTGAGCGTGATCTTCGCCCTGCGGACGTTCGACATCGTCTATGTGATGACCCAAGGCGGCCCCGGCAAGGACTCCATGGTCCTCGGGCTCCTGCCATGGCAGGAGGCGTTCGCCTTCCTCACCACACCCCAGGCGGGACAGGCGGCAGCTGTCGCCGTATTGATGTCGGTCGTGCTGGTCGTTCTCGGCTTCCCCTATCTCGCGTCGATGCTGCCCCGGAAGGAGACGCGATGAGGAGAAACCGGCTGACAGCCACCGCGCTCTACGGTTCCCTCACCGCCGCCGGCCTGATCTGGATGGTCCCGGTACTGACGGCGCTTGCCATATCCGTCATCCCTATCAGCCAGACACGGAACGGCTGGTGGAAGGCCGGGTTCGCGGACCTGACCTTCGGCAACTACCTACGCGCCTGGGAACAGGGACTGTCGCAGTACGTGGTGAGCAGTTTTGTGATCACCCTTGGCTCGGTGGCGCTGTCACTGGTGGCCGGGTCGCTGGCCTCGTACGCCTTCGCCAGACTGACGTTCCGCTTCAAGCGGCTCACCTACTTCCTGCTGCTGACGACCATGATCGTGCCGATCCAGATCATCCTCATCCCGCTGCTGCCCTGGCTGCGCACGCTGGAACTGGCCTCGGGAAATCTGCAGTACCTCGGGATCGTTCTGGTCCACACCGCCTTCGGGGCGGGCTGGGCGGTCTTCATGATGGCCGCTTTCTTCGCCGACGTGCCCGAAGAGCTGCTCGAGGCCGCCCGGCTCGACGGCGCCTCACACGTGCAGCAGCTCAGGCATGTGGTGCTGCCGCTGGCCATGCCCGGGCTCGTGTCGTTCGCGATCATCGACTTCGTCTTCGTGTGGAACGACCTTCTGCTGGGTCTCACCCTGCTGGACCGTGACCACCAGCCGCTCACGGTCGGCCTGGCGAACTTGCAATCACCCCACCTCGCGCAGCAGGACCTGGTCTCGGCCGGTTCGGTCATGGCGATCCTGCCTCCCCTGCTGCTCTTCACCGCCCTGAACCGGTACTACGTACGCGGCCTTTTCGCCGGAGGAGTCAAAGGATGAATGCGCTGGATGTTGTCGCCCTGCAACTGGCGGCCGTACCGGGCGATGTCACAGGCAACGTGGAGCGGCTGCTGTCAGCCCTGCGCACCCACGGCCCCGGCAGCGATCTCGTCGTGACACCAGAACTCGTCACAACCGGCTACGACTTGACGATGTTCGACGAGCGGGGCCGGGAACTCGCCGAGCCTCTCGACGGACCGACCGTGACCGCGGTCGCCGAGGTGGCCGGACAGCTGGGCACCACGGTCGTGCTGGGACTGCTGGAACGCGCCGGCGATGTCCTTTACGACACCGTGGCCGTCGTGCTGCCGGACGGATCGGTCCACCCCTTCCGCAAGACCCACCTCTACCCGGCGGAGATCCCCCGCTTCACCGCGGGCGAGAGCCTGATCACCGTCGACACTCCCGCCGCCCGGATCGGTCCGCTCATCTGCTTCGAGCACGCCTTCCCGGAACTGGCCACGACACTGGCGCTGGCCGGGACGCAGATCCTCGTCATTCCGTCGGCCGTACCCATCGGCTACGAGTATCTGCTGACCCTGCGGACTAGGGCACGAGCCCAGGACAACCAGATATTCGCGGTCGCGTGCAACCTCACGGGTGCGGGTTTCAGCGGCAATTCACTGATCGTGGATCCCGCGGGAGTCGTGCTGGCCGAAGCTGGCCTGGACGAAGCCGTCCTCCGAGCGCGCATCGACCTGAGCGAGATCGCCCGGGAACGCGAGCAGGAACCGGCGCTGAGCATGCGCCAGGCAGCCCTGTACCAGGCGCATACGGTGGACCACCTGGGCGTCGGCCTGGAGATGGGCAAATGACGACGGACAGCGCCCCGGACGGGCGGATCACCGCCGCCACAGACCTGCGAAAACCGCTCGACCTCGGCAACGGACTTGTGGCCGCCTCCTTCGGCGGGGACGGATCGTGGCTGTCCCTGGGCGCACCGCACCCGGAGCACGGGTTCATCGAAGTGTCCGGCGCGCCGCCCTTCGATGAGAGCAACCGCGGGAAACCGGCCGAGGTGCGGCAGCACCGAGGCCGGCTGACCGAAGAGCGCTACGCCTTCCTCCGGCTGGACCTGCCTGGTGAAAACGTCATGGCCCGGACCGCTGGACTGGACGACGACGGGCGGCTGATATGGGGGCGCAGCGGTGCCGGGTGGACATGTGTCACCACGGCCTCGGCGTTGCCGGACCAGCACGCCCTCGTCCAGCGGCACACACTGAGCATCACGCCGGGTCTGCGTCCCGTCCTGCGGTTTCGGGGCAGGCTCGACCGGTGCGCCCTCGCGGAGATCACCGAGGTCAACCCACCCGCACCGATCTGCGTGGAGACGGTGTTGCACTGCGAAGGCAATCAACTCACCCTGCACGCGCCGCTGCTGGACAGCTCAGCGCACATCACCGTCCGTGCGTCCGCGGGCCGCTGGACGCCACGCGTACAGGATGGCCCCTATAAAGGCGCCCACCTGGAACTGCGGACGGACGCGGCGGACGGGCACACCGTCGAGCTCTCAGTCACTGTCTCCCTGGCACCGCCAAAACGGCCCGCAGAACACCGGCCGTCTCCCACGGTCGCGTCCCCGAGGCTGCCGGGCGGTGCCACCGGCACCTTGGCCAGGATCGCGAGCGGTGCCCTCCGCTACACCCTCGGGTGCTGCGCCATGGATGTCGGACACCAGGAACGAGCGATCCTCACCGATCACCGGCTGCTGCCGCTGAGCTGGACCCGCGACGCCTACTACCAGGCTCTTCTCCTGCTGCGCGCCGCACCGCGAGAGCGCCCGGTGACGGACGTCGTCGCGGCCCATCTGCGCTGGCTGTGGGGGCGCGGCTGCGTCCAGGGCGGGCTCTGGATGCGCAGCCACCAGCCGGACGGCAGGCCCAAGGACCTCGCCGTACAGGCCGACCAGCAGCTCTATCCCGTGCTGGAACTCGCGGACTACCGGCGTGTCACCGGCGCCTGGCCGGAGCCGCCCGCGGACCGCGCCGACGACCCCGCCGGGTACTGGGGCGAGCGGGTGGCAGAGGTCTGGGCAGGCCTTCCCCGGCAGGGCAGGGACGGACTCCTGGCGGGTGCGGAGAACCCGGCGGACGACCCCAGCGAGCTGCCGTTCGCCCTGTCCACCCAGATTCTCTACTGGCACACCTGCCGCCAACTCGACCCCTGGCAAAAGGAGTTGGGAATCGAGCAGCTCCGTCCGGCGAGCGTCGCGGAGGGACTACGCCGAGCGGTCGAGCGCGTCTTCGGCTGTGAGGGGCCCTACGGTCCCCAATGGGCGTACGAAAGCGACGCGGCGGGAGGCCACCGTCTCTACCAGGATGCCAACGATCTGCCGACCGCCTTTGCGCCGCAGTGGGGCTTTTGCTCCGCCCGCGACGAGCGGTGGGCCGCGACCATGCGCTTCGCCTTCTCACCCCACAACTCCGGGTACGTGCAAGGACGCTACGGAGGGCTCGGTTCGGCACACACTCCCGGCACCTGGACGCTCGGGGACGCCCAGGAGCTCGCCGTCGCCCGGGCAACCGGGGACGACGCCAGAGCGCTCGCGGTGGTGAACAGGCTGGGCAGAGTCGCCGGTGTGGACGGGATGCTGCCCGAGACCTACGAGGCCGACAGCGGCGACTGGCTCGCCCGCCACTGGTTCGCCTGGCCCGCTGCGGTCTGCGGTCTGCTGCACCTTGATATAACCGACTCGTAAACCCACCCGAACGGATGCAAGCCCCTGTTCAGCACGCCTACCCCACCCCACCCACCGGCGATGTTTCCCACCGACAGACGGCGCATTTCACGATGAGGAGTCGCTGATGACCCCGGCGATCGATCCGAAGCAGCCGCTGCCGGTCTACATCCAGCTGAAGAAGTTGCTGGTGCAGGAAATACTCGACGGCAGATACGGCCCGGGCGACCGGCTACCCACGGAGCAGGAGCTGTGCGCCCAGTACGGGATCAGCCGGACCCCGGTGAATCGCGCCCTGTCGGAGATGGCGGAGGAAGGGATCGTGCTGCGCCGGCGCCGGCACGGTTCCTTCGTCAACCCCGACTGGACGCCTCCCCGCACCACGCACCGCAAGATCGAAGTCGTGGTGCCGAAGGGCAGCTGGGAGGCGATGGTGCGCGCCGCGGCGCCGCCCGACCTCTCGCTCAACATCGTGCAGGTGAGTCTGACGGACCTCCGGCAGACGCTGATCCGCGCCGTGGCCGAGGGCAGGGCCCCGGACCTGGCGATCCTGGACTCTGTGTGGGTTCACGAGTTCGCCGCCTCCGGCTTCCTCACCCCGCTGGAGGAGCTCGACGAGAACTGGGTCGACACCGAGTACGAGGAGGATTTCGCGGAGCCGTTCCGCTCGGCCAACAAGTTCGACGGCCGTCCCGTCGCGGTGCAGGCGGAGGTGGACGTCGCCGGTATCTGGTACCGGCTGGAGGACTTGGCAGCCGTCGGGCACAAGCCGCCCCGCACCTGGGACGAACTCGCCGCCGTCGGCCGCGCCCTGGCCGGCCGTGACGCCGCGATCCCGCTCACACTGCCTGGTGGATCCCGCGCGGGAGAGACGGCGACCTACTGCCTCCTGTCGCTGCTCGCTTCGAACGGCGCCGCCATTCTCGGCCCCGAGACCGTCACCCTGGACAGCCCGGCGGCCGCCGAGAGCCTGCGCTTCCTGCTCGAGCTGCTGCACACGGGCGTCATCCCGGCTCAGGCCGTGACGTACGAGCGCCATGTCCCCATCCGGCAACTCGCGGAAGGCGAGGCCAGCATGGCCTTCGGCGGCAGTTACGACGCGCCCGCCCTGGCGGCGGCCTCGCTCGACACCGCGGACGTACTCGACCGGTTCGGCTTCATCCCCATGCCCGCAGGGCCGCGGGCCGCAGCTGCCACCCTCGCAGGCGGCATGGTCTACGGCGTGTTCCGGCAGGCGCCGTCCCCGCGACAGGCCATGCGCCTGCTGCGCGCCGTGACCTCGGTCGAGGCGCTGACCCAGATGTCCCGTACCACCTGGCAGCTCGCTCCCCGGCGCACCGCGCTTGACCTGGCGGCCGTGAATTCGCCGTTCCTGCGGGCCACGGCAAACCTGCTGGAGCGGGCGGTGGTACGCCCGCCGACACCGCCGTACGCGCGTGTCTCCGCGCAGCTCCACGCGCTTTTGGAGACCGTGCTCACCGAGCAGATGGATCCCCGCGACGCGGGCCGCCGTACGGCCGAGATGATCAGCGCCATCACCGGTCTGCCTCTCGCCTGACGCCTCGGGCCCGGCGCCCGTGCCCGTCCGCCTCACATGTGTCACTGCCGTCCCGTAGAGTGCACGGGATGTATGGCCTTGACACGCTTTTCAATCGGCGCAGTCAAGGAGCTCCTGGGGAGGGGGACTGCACAGATGCGCAGTGGAGCGAAGGTCGCCGTCGTGGGCGGCGTATTCCTGGTGGTCGCCGGTGGCGTGGGCTACGGCGGCTACAACCTGTACAACGGGCTGACCGGCGGCGGTGGCACGGACACCAAGTCCGCATCCGCGCCCAAGAAGACCGGGCCGCCGGACGCCGACGAGATCGACACGACCGCGAAGGACTTTCTGGCCGCGTGGGCGGGCGGCAACGCGCCGGCCGCCGCGCAGCTGACCAACAACGCGGCGGAGGCCGAGCCGCTGCTCGCCGGGTACCGCGAGCAGGCCTACGTCTCCGAGGCCGTGATCACGCAGGGGAAGGCGGTCGGCGCCAAGGTGCCGTTCACGGTCAAGGCGACAGTGACGTACGAGGGGCAGTCCAAGCCCTGGTCCTACTCCTCCGAACTGACCGTCGTGCGCGGGCTGACCACCGGCAGGCCACTGGTCAACTGGGCGCCCGCCGTCGTCCACCCGAAGCTGACGAAGGGCACCACCCTCAGGACGGCCCAGGCGTCGGCCCCGCCGATCAAGGCCGTGGACCGCCAGGAGCGGGAGCTGACGAAGGAGAAGTACCCGTCGCTCGGGCCCGTTCTGGACTCGCTGCGCAAGAAGTACGGCGCGGACGCGGGCGGCACCGCCGGCGTCGAACTGGCCATCGCGTCCACGAACGAGTCCACGCCCGACCAGACCCTGCTGACCCTGACCGAGGGCAAGGAGGGCACGCTGAAGACCACCCTGGACGCGGATGTGCAGGCGGCCGCCGAGAAGGCGGTGAAGAAGTACAGCCAGGCCTCGGTTGTCGCGATCAAGCCCAGCACGGGAGAGATCATGGCCGTCGCCAACAGCCCGGCCGAGGGCTACAACACGGCGATGATGGGCGCGCAGGCGCCCGGCTCCACGATGAAGATCGTGACCGCGACGATGATGATGGACAACGGGATCGTGGGCGGCCCGGGGTCGCAGGTGGAGTGCCCGCCGACCGTCTCGTGGGAGGGGGTGACGTTCGAGAATCTCGAGAAGTTCGAAATCAGGGGCGGCACTTTCAAGGACAGCTTCCGCCGTTCGTGCAACACGGCCTTCATCAAGGCCGTCAAGCCCCTCACCGAGAAGAACATCGCCGGTACGGCGCTGGGCGACACCGCCCGTAAGTACTTCGGCATCGGCCTCGACTGGCAGACGGGCATCGTCTCCGTTGACGGCAATGTGCCCGAGTCGGCCGGCCCCGAGACCGCCGCTTCGTACATCGGGCAGGGCAAGATCACTATGAACGTCCTCAACATGGCGGCCATCACCGCCACCGCGAAGAGCGGCGGCTTCCGCCAGCCGGTGATCGTCCCGCAGTCCCTCGACAACCGTGAACTGGCCACGGCACAGCGGCTGCCAGGCTCCATCGCCCAGGCGCTGCGCGAAATGATGCGCGCCACCGCGGAGTACGGCACGGGCCAGTCCGCGATGGCCGGGGTCGGCGGCGACAAGGGCGCGAAGACCGGCTCCGCCGAGGTCGACGGACAGGGCAAGTCCAACAGCTGGTTCACCGCGTACGCCGACGACCTGGCCGCAGCCGCGGTCGTGCAGTCCGGCGGGCACGGCGGCGACGCGGCAGGACCGGTGGTCGCCGAGGTGCTGGGCGCCCGCTGACCGCCCGCTGTGAATACGTGCTCGCGTGGCCCGTACGGCTGCCGCTAGCGTGCGGGCCATGAGCACTCAAGACACCGACGCCCACCCCCGTTTCGCCCAGGCGCTGCGCGACCTCGGACTCGACGTCCCGGTCCGCCGTTTCCCCGACGCCACCCGGACCGCCGCCGAGGCCGCCGCCGCGATCGGCTGCGACGTCAGCGAGATCGTCAAGTCGCTGATTTTCGAGGCGGACGGCGCGCCGGTGCTGGTGCTGATGGACGGGTCGTCGCGGGTCGACGTCGAGCGCGTACGGCAGGAACTCGGCGCCGAGTCCGTCAAGCGCGCGGGCGCCGATCTGGTGAGGGAGACCACCGGGTACGCGATCGGCGGCGTGCCGCCCTTCGGCCACGCCACCAGGAGCCGGGTGCTGGCCGACCGCGGGCTGCTCGACCACGACGTGGTGTGGGCGGCGGCCGGGACCCCGCACACCGTCTTCCCGCTCGACCCCAAGACGCTGATCGCGCACGCGGGCGGCGCGCTGGTGGACGTACGCGAGCGCACGGCGTGACGGTTCTTGTCGCCGCGGCGGTCCTGACAGCCGCGGATGGGAGTACCCCATGCCGGAGGCCATGGGGGAGCACCCCAGTTGGAACGCGATCGCGCACACCATCCCGGGGCGCTGATCTTCCGATGGTTGTGACCATCGGCCTGATGCTGCGCGCGAGCTGACCCGCCCGAACCGCTGATCGAACCGCGGCCGCGGGCGCTGCCTGACCGATGCCCTCCCGTCGTCAGTTCCCGTCGCTCACTCCCCCGCCACAACCTCGCTGAACACCGTGTTCACCGCGAGCAGTCCGCCGTCGACGCGCAGCGTCGTGCCCGTGATCCAGGCCGCGTCGCGCGAGGCCAGAAACGCCACCGCGGCCGCGATGTCCTCCGGCTCGCCGACCCGGCCGAGCGGATAGAGGCGGCTCACCGCGTCGAGCTGTGCCTCGCGCCCGGACCAGGAGGGCGTGCGGACCGTCCCCGGGTTGACCTGGTTTACGCGGACGCCGCGCGCTGCCACGTCCCCCGCCAGGGTGCGGGTCAACGAGGCGAGGCCCGCCTTGGCCGCGCTGTAGGCGTGGTTGCCGAAGTCCTGCTCGCCGTTGACGGAGCCGATGTTGACGATCGCGCCGCGGCCCGACGCGGCGAGGTGGGGCAGCGCTGCACGGGCGCACCGGAAGGCGCCGGTCAGGCTGATGTCCAGGTCCAGGTGCCAGGTGTCGTCCGGCTGGTCCTCGAAGATCGGGGTGTCGAGGCTGCACGAGAAGGCGTTGTTGACCAGCACGTCCAGGGTGCCGAAGCGCTCGACGGCGTACGCGACGGCCGCTTCGACCGCCGTACGGTCGGCCACGTCGCAGCCGAAGGACGCGGCTCCCGGGATGTCCCCGGCCGTCTTCGCGGCGCGCTCGGCGTCCACGTCGGTGACGAGGACCTTGGCTCCTTCGGAGGCGAACCTGCGCGCGGTCGCCTCGCCGATGCCGCGCGCCGCGCCCGTGATCAGTACGCCGTACCCCTCGAAACGTCTCATCTGGCTGCTCATATCGCTGAACGTACCGCCCTGATCAGTGCCTGGGCACGTGGATCCGCCGTAACTCCCTTGCGCATGCCGTTGGTTGCGTAGCCGAACGCGATGCCCGACTCGGGATCGGCGAAGCCGAGCGAGCCGCCGCGGCCGGGGTGGCCGAAGGAGCCGGGGCCGAGCAGCGGGGATGCGGGGCCGTGCAGCATGTAGCCGAGGCCGAAGCGGGTGGGGACGACCAGGACGCGGTCGGGGCCCGTCGATTCCTCGGTGCGGGCGAGTGTGACGGTGGCCGGGGCGAAGAGCCGGGGTCCGCCGTCGACCTCGCCGATCGTCGACGCGTAGAAGCGGCCCAGCGCGCGGGCGGTGGAGATGCCGTTCGAAGCCGGAAGTTCGGCGGCGCGGAACGCCGGGTCGTTCTCGTCCGGGGCCGGGTCGATCGCCCCGAAGGCGCGGCGGGTGAGGGACTCGGGGTCGCGGTAGGCCTCGGAGACCGCGCGCTTGGGCCGCAGCTTGAGGCCGCCGCCGTCGGCCGCGGCGGGCTCCTCGACCGGACCGCTGCGGCCCACCCGGCCCGCCTCGTCGGCGGGCAGGCCGATCCAGAAGTCGAGGCCGAGCGGGCGGGCGATCTCCTCGGCGACCCAGCGGCCGATGGTGCGGCCGGTGACGCGGCGGACCAGTTCGCCGAGCAGCCAGCTGTACGTCTGCGCGTGGTAGCCGTGGTCGCTGCCGGGCTCCCAGACGGGGCGCTGCGCGGCGATCCTCGCCGGTCCGGATACGCCGTCGGCCGCCTCGGCCGGGGTGAGCGGGCGGTCGAGCACCGGCAGCCCGGCGCGGTGCGAGAGCAGTTGGCGTATGACGACGCGCTCCTTGCCGGCCGCCTTGAACTCCGGCCAGTACGTGCCGACCGGGGCGTCCAGGTCTATCTGGCCGCGCTGGTGGAGCAGCAGCACGACGGCCGCGGCGACGCCCTTGGTCGCGGACCGGACGACCTGCGC
Source organism: Streptomyces sp. NPDC000880 (assembly GCF_053599675.1). Classification (NCBI taxonomy): domain Bacteria; kingdom Bacillati; phylum Actinomycetota; class Actinomycetes; order Kitasatosporales; family Streptomycetaceae; genus Streptomyces; species Streptomyces sp. NPDC000880. The sequence goes on from NZ_JBSFMS010000002.1 coordinate 27,529, forward strand.
GGTGTCCACGGCCCACGGCTCGTGCCCGTCCACGTCCCGGCTGCCGGCCCACAGGTCGACGACCTTGCGCCCGTCCTGGTAGACGGCGACGGCCGCGCCGCGCTCGCCGCGCTGCTCGAAGTTGCGTACGAAGGCGTGCCTGACCGGCTCGAAGCCGGCTGCCACCGTGCCCTGGACATCCATACCGGCCACAACCTCCACGCCTGCGGTTCTCATCCCTCCATGGTGCGGGGTGCGGGGTGCGGCGGACGCCGCGGGGGTGGGTGGAGCTGGGGGCAAGCCCCCGGACCCCCGTACGCCCTTCGGGCGTTGTCCTCAATCTCCCCCGGACGAAGTCTTGGGGGGAGTTTGAGGCGCGGGGCCCGTCCCGGTCAGACCGCCGCCTGTGGGTTGAAGCCGAACGGCAGCTCCAGGCGGTGCGCCCGCATCAGGTCCTCGTCGCCCAGCAGTTCCCGCGTAAGCCCGTCCGCCGCGATCACGCCCTCGCTGAGGACCACCGCCCGCGGGCACAGCTCCAGCGCGTACGGCAGGTCGTGCGTGACCATCAGCACGGTGACGTCCAGCGACCGCAGGATGTCGGCCAGTTCGCGCCGCGACGCCGGGTCGAGGTTGGACGAGGGCTCGTCGAGTACGAGGATCTCCGGCTCCATTGCGAGAACCGTGGCGACCGCGACCCGGCGGCGCTGGCCGAAGGAGAGATGGTGCGGCGGCCGGTCCGCGTACTGAGCCATGCCCACCTGGGTGAGGGCCGATACGACCCGCGCCTCGAGCTCCGCGCCGCGCAGGCCCGACGACGCCGGGCCGAAGGCCACGTCCTCCCGGACCGTCGGCATGAACAGCTGGTCGTCCGGGTCCTGGAAGACGATGCCGACCCGTCGGCGGATCTCGGCGAGGTTCGCCTTGGCCACCGGCAGGCCCGCGACCGAGACCGAGCCGACACCGCCCGCCAGAATGCCGTTGAGGTGCAGGACGAGCGTGGTCTTGCCCGCGCCGTTGGGTCCGAGCAGGGCAACCCGCTCCCCGCGCGCGACCGTCAGATCGACGCCGAAGAGCGCCTGATGGCCGTCGGGGTAGGCGTAGGCGAGGCCCCGCACTTCAAGAGACGCAGTCATAGGGTCCATCCCAGCAGACAGACGGCGAACGCGGTCAGCGGGAGTGCCACGGCGTACGACCACTGGGCCCGTGAGGCGGTCACCTGGTCGATGACCGGCATGGTCCCCGCGTACCCCCTGCTCACCATCGCCAGATGGACGCGCTCGCCGCGTTCGTAGGAGCGGATGAAGAGCGCGCCCGCGGACTTGGCGAGGACGCCCCAGTGGCGCACGCCGCGTGCCTCGAACCCGCGCGACCTGCGCGCGATCGACATCCGGCGCATCTCGTCGGTGATGACATCGCCGTAACGGATCATGAAGGACGCGATCTGGACCAGCATCGGCGGCAGTTTGAGCCGCTGCAGTCCGAGCAGCAGCGAACGCAGTTCGGTCGTCGAGGCGAGGATCACGGACGCGGCGACACCGAGCGTCCCCTTGGCGAGGATGTTCCACGCGCCCCACAGGCCGGGGACGCTCAGCGAGATGCCCAGTACGGAGACCTGCTCGCCCGGTACCACGAACGGCATCAGCAGCGCGAAGGCCACGAACGGGATCTCGATCAGCAGACGGCGCAGCAGGAACCCGGCGGGGATGCGGGCGACGGCCGCGACCGCGGCGAGCAGGACCGCGTACAGGCCGAAAGCCCACACGGCCTCGCGCGGTGTGGAGACCACGACGAGCACGAAGCAGAAGACGGCCACGAGCTTGCAGTGCGGGGGCAGGTCGTGGACGGGTGAGTGCCCCTGCCGGTAGAGCTTGTGGGTGTGACCCGCGCCCATGTCAGACGGTCTCTCGTACGGCGGCGGATGCGGGCGCGTCCGTACGGCGGCGGCGCACCACGTAGAAGACGCCGCTGCCCACCACGACCGTCGCGCCGACGCCGATCACGCCCGCGAGACCGCCGGAGATCCGGGCGTTCGAGACGTCCTTGACGCCGTAGTCGGCGAGCGGGGAGCCGACGGCGGCATGCTCCCCGACGTTTTTGTCGATGCCCTGGTCGGTGGCGACCTTCTCCAGGCCGTCGGGGCTGGCGGAGGCGTAGAAGGAGACGAAGCCCGCAAGGACGAGGGCGGTGACCAGGCCGGTGGCCCAGACCGCCTTCGGCGAGCGGGCGGCGACCGGCGTGTGGGCGGCGGGCTGGGCGTCGACCAGTTCGCCGCCGACGCGCAGCTTGAGCGGGGTGGAGAGACCGCGGGCGCCGTAGACCAGGTCGGGCCGGACGGCGATGACGGCGCCGACGGTCAGCATGGTGATCACGGCCTCGCCGATGCCGATCAGGACATGCACGCCGACCATCGCGGTGAGGACCTTGCCGACGGGTACGTTCGTCGTCCCGCCGATGGCGTAGATCAGGGTGAAGGCGCCGGCCGCGGCAGGTACGGATGCGAGCGCGCCGACGAATGACGCGATGGTGATCGAGCGGCGGGTCCGCGGCAGCACCTTGACCAGGCCGCGGAAGAGCGCGTACGCGACGAGGACCGTGACCACGCCCATGACGGTGATGTTCACGCCGAGCGCGGTGAGACCGCCGTCCGCGAACAGGATGCCCTGCATCAGGAGGACTACGGCTATGCAGAGCACGCCGGTGTATGGACCGACGAGGATCGCGGCAAGCGCGCCGCCCAGCAGATGTCCGCTGGTGCCGGCCGCCACAGGAAAGTTCAGCATCTGTACGGCGAAGATGAACGCGGCGACCAGTCCGGCCAGTGGCGCGGTCCGCTCGGCGCCGACGATCCCGACCGGGGATGCGCCCAGCTCACGGCGGGCGCCGCGCAGGCTGACGGCGACGGCGCCGGCGGCTGTGACTCCGGCGGCCACTGATACCGGGGCGTTGATGAATCCGTCGGGGACATGCATGGCGGGCTCCGCTTCGGACAGATGAATGACTGTTCAATGATTGTGCCTTATTGCAAACAGTTCGCAAGAGCGTGCCTGTCACTAATAGAGTTCGAGACTCCGTCCGGAAATATGGGACATTAGAGAGCAAAGGCGGGCGAGTGGGAGGAGCGGCAATGTCCACAGTCGTCGAAGATTACGCATTGGCCCGGATTGTCACCGACGCTCCGCAGCACCGGTCCGTCCGCGTCGCCCTCCGCTACGACCCCGGCGACAGCCCTGATTCGGTGCGCTTCGCGTTCCCCAGCGGCCGCGAGTGGACCTTCCCCCGCGAACTGCTGGAGACGGGGCTGCGAGCGCCTGCCCGCCGGGGCGATGTCGAGGTCTGGCCCTGCGGCCGGGTCCAGGCGATTGTGGAGTTCCATACCCCGGACGGCGTAGCGGTGGTGCAGTTCGACACCAAGTCGCTGATCCGCTTCCTGCGGCACACATACACGATGGCCGCACCCGCCACCCAAAGGTGACGAGCGCGGCCACTGGGTACCGCGACGGGTCCCGTCCCCACGGTGCCGTCGGGACGAGTCCCGTCCCCACGGTGCCGTCGCGTGCGTCAGACGCGTACCCCTTGTGCGTCAGACGCGTACCAACTGCCGCTCCCCGTCCGGGCCTTCGCTGGCGCCCTCGGGACGGTCGGCGAGCTCCTTGTGCAGCTTCTCGCCCTCCACGTCGACATTGGGCAGCGCCCGGTCCAGCCGGCGCGGCAGCCACCACGCCTTGTGGCCCAGCAGTGCCAGCACCGCCGGCACGATCGCCATCCGGACCACGAACGCGTCGAAGAAGACCGCGATCGCGAGGCCGAAGCCGATCATCTTGACCATCTGCTCGCTGGAGCCGATGAAGCCGGAGAAGACCGCCATCATGATCACCGCGGCGGCGGTGACCACCCGTGCCCCGTGGTTGAAGCCGGTGACGATCGCCTCGGGGGGCCGCTCCCCGTGGACGTACGCCTCACGCATCCGCGTGACCAGGAAGACCTCGTAGTCCATCGCGAGACCGAAGACGACGCCCACCATGAAGATCGGCATCATTGACATGATCGGGCCGGTCTGTTCCACACCGAACAGTGAGCCGAGCCAGCCCCACTGGAAGACGGCGACGACGGCGCCGAGTGCCGCGACGACGGAGAGCAGGAAGCCGAGGGCCGCCTTGAGCGGCACCAGCACCGAGCGGAAGACCACCATCAGCAGCAGGAAGGCGAGTCCGACGACGAGCGCGAGATAGGGCAGCAGTGCGTCGTTCATCTTCTGCGAGAAGTCGATGTTCATCGCCGTCGCGCCGGTGACCAGCACATCGTCGCCGCTGCCGGCCCGGATGGAGTGGACGAGGCCCTCGGTCTGGACCGAGGACGGCCGGCCCTTGGGGACGACCGTGACCATCGCGGTGTCGCCCGCCTTGTTGAGGGTCGGCGGGGTGACGGCCGCGACACCGTCAAGGCCCTGGATCTTCTTGGCCGTTCGGTCGGCTGCGGCCTTGTCGCCATCCACGACGACCATCAGCGGGCCGTTGAAGCTGGGGCCGAAGCCGTCGGACAGCAGGTCGTACGCCTTGCGCTGAGTGGTGCTGACCGGCTGCGAGCCGTCGTCGGGCAGACCCATCTCCAGCGAGGCGGCCGGTATGGCGACAGCGCCGAGGCCCACCACGCCGGCGAGCAGCACAGTGACCGGGCGGCGCAGTACGAAGCGTGCCCAGCGGGTGCCCATGTTCGGCTTCTCGCCGGCCGGCTTGCCCTTGCGGACCTTGCGGCCGAGCACCCGGTTGCCCGCGAACCCGAGCAGCGCGGGTATCAGGGTGAGCGCGATGAGGACCGCGATCACGACCGTGCCGGCCGCGGCGAAGCCCATCTTGCTGAGCATCGGGATGTTGACGACGGCGAGGCCGACCAGCGCGATGACCACGGTCAGGCCCGCGAAGACGACCGCGGAGCCCGCGGTGCCGACGGCCCGGCCGGCCGCCTCCTCGTGTTCGCGGCCCTCGGCCAACTCGGCGCGGTAGCGGGAGACGATGAAGAGCGCGTAGTCGATGCCGACCGCGAGGCCGATCATCGTCGCCAATGTGGAGGTGGTGGAGCCGAGGTCGAGTACGTTCGCGAGCGCGGTGATCGTGGAGATCCCGATGCCCACACCGATGATCGCGGTGAGCAGGGGAAGCCCGGCGGCGACCAGCGAGCCGAAGGTGATGACCAGGACGACCGCGGCGACGATGACGCCGATGATCTCGCCGGCCCCGGTCTCCGGGACGGTCTGCAGCGCGTCGCCGCCGATCTCCACGGTCAGCCCGGCGTCGCGCGCCTCGGTGCCGGTCTTCTCCAGCGCCGTACGGGTCCCGTCGGTCAGCTCCATCGAGCTGACCTTGTACGAGACCGATACGTACGCGGTGGCGCCGTCCTTGGAGACGGCCTTGCCGGTGTACGGGTCGGTGACGGAGCCGATCTGGTCGGAGCCGGCCTTCAGCGCGGCGACCGCTTTGTTCACCGCGGCCTTGTTGGGCGCGTCGGTCATCTTGCCGCCGTCGGACGCCTTGAAGACGACCCGGGCGGTCGCGCCGTCGGCGCTGGCCCCGGGGAAGCGCTCTTCCAACAGGTCGAAGGCCTTCTGCGCCTCCGTGCCCGGAATCGAGAAGGACGATGAGGTGGCGGTGGACGCGTTGGCCGCGCCGACTCCGGCGAGTGCCAGCAGCGCCACCCACAGCAGGACGACGAGGCGGCGGCGCCGGAAGGCGGACCGCCCGAGTTTGTAGAGGAACGAGGCCACGACGGCGTACTCCCGTGTGTGAGGTGAACAGGGCATGGGGAGCCGGCCCGACGACGAGAGCGGCGCGCGTCAGGTGCTGTGCTGGGTGGTGCGGGGAGAGGTGCTGCGGGGAAGTGCGGGGAGATCAGACGCCGAGTGCGGGGAGGACCACGGCATCGATGTAGGCGGCGATGAAGGCCCGGTCGACCGACCGGTCCTCGATCAGCGGACGGGCGACGAAAGCGCCGAGCATCATGTGCGGGACGTAGCTCAGCGCGGGGGTGTCCGCGGGGAGTTCACCCCGGCCCACGGCGCGCTGCAGCAGTGCGTCGAGCCCGGTGATCTCCGGGTCGATCAGCAGGTCCCTCAGCGCCCGGTGGAGATCGGGGTTGTCGTGGACGGCATGGGCCAGACCCCGCATCAGCGCGGAGTCCTTCTCCATCTGACAGTCGTCCATGCGGTCGACCACCGCGAGGAAGTCGCCGCGCAGCGAGCCGGTGTCGATCTCCGCGATGCTCACCGGCTTGTTGTGGCGCAGCGCGCGGGCGACCAGCTCCGGCTTGCTCCCCCACTGGCGGTAGAGCGTGGCCTTGCTGGCACGGGTGCGGGTCGCGATGGCGTCCATGGTGAGGCCCTCGTAGCCGGCCTCACGCAGCAGGTCGAGCACGGCTTCGTACAGTTCCGCCTCACGCTCGGGCGTGATCCTGCTGCCTGCCATGGTCGAGCTCCAACCTGAACGAAACGGTTTCGTACAGTACGAAGATAACCCGGAGCCTCTGCGAAACGAAATCGTTTCGATCGTGCTCTGCGTCACAAGTTGCCGCACCACCCTGACGCGGAAAGCATTGGAGGGTGACTGACGACGTCGCGTATCTCCGCTTCCCGCACCTGCACGACGAATCGCTGTGCTTCGCAGCCGAGGACGATCTCTGGATCGCGCCCCTGGTGCCCGCCGGGCAGAGGCCCGGCCGCGCCTGGCGGGTCACCGTCGACCGGACCAGAATCGGCCATCCGCGCTTCTCCCCCGACGGCGCGCACATCGCGTACACGACCTGGCGCAGCCTCGACCCGGAGATACATCTCGCGCCGGTCGCCGGCGGGCCTGCCAGGCGGCTGACCTACTGGGGCTCCACCGACACCCGGGTCTGCGGCTGGGACCCGGACGGCAACATCCTGGCCGTCTCCTCGCACAGCCAGCCCTTCTCGTACTTCTCGTGGGCCTACAAGGTGGCCACCGACGGCTCCCCCGGCCGGCGACTCCCCTGGGGCCCGACGTCCGACATCCAGGTCGTGGACATCGAGGGAGAGCACCGCTCGCTGCTCCTCACCGGCAAGCCACCGCACGAACCGGCCGCGTGGAAGCGGTACCGGGGCGGAGCGACGGGCCGTCTCTGGCTGCACGGGGAGCGGCTGCTCGCAGACCTGGGCGGCCACCTGGACTCCCCGATGTTCGTCTCGGGACGTATCGCGTTCCTCTCCGACCACGAGGGCGTCGGCAATCTCTACTCCTGCCGGCCCGACGGGACCGATCTCCAGCGCCACACCGACCATGACGCCTTCTATGCCCGGCATGCCTCGAGCGACGGTCGCAGGGTTGTGTACCAGTGCGCGGGTGAGGTGTGGATCGTCGACGATCTGACGGTGCCGGACGCGGCGCCGCGCAAGCTGGAGGTACGGCTAGGGGGCCCACGCGCCGGACGCCGCGCCTACCAGGTGCCCGCCTCCAGCCACGTGGACGCGATCTCGGTCGACACGACCGGGCGGGCCAGCGCCGTCAACGTACGGGGCAGCCTGTACTGGCTCACGCACCGCGACGGTCCGGCGCGGACCATCGCGGACACCCCGGGCGTACGGGTCCGGCTCCCGGAGATGCTCGGCAGCGGCGGCCAGGTCGCCTATGTCACGAGCGCGGACGGCGAGGACGCCGTCGAGATCGCGTATCTGCCGCGGGCGAGCGGCGAACGGGAGCCGCGCCGACTGGCCTCGGGGCAGCTGGGACGCGTTCACGAAATGGTGTCGGACCCGGACGGGGAGCGGCTCGCGATCGCATCGAACGACGGCCGGCTGCTGCTGATCGACACGACGGAGGAGCCCGGGGACACCCCCGGGGCCGAAGGCTCCGGGAGCGGAGAGGTGACGGAGCTGATCCGCTCCATCAACGGGCCGGTCCGCGACCTGGCATTCTCGCCGGACGGCGCCTGGCTCACCTGGGCACACCCGGGCATCGGCCGCTCACTGCGGCAGATCAAGATGGCCCGCATCAAGGACCGTACGATCATCGACGTCACCAACGGCCGCTTCGAGGACGAGAATCCGGTCTTCACGCGCGACGGCCGCTACCTCGCATTCCTGTCCTGGCGGGGCTTCGACCCGGTGTACGACGTGCACACGGGGGACCTGTCCTTCCCGCTGGGCTGCCGCCCCTATCTCGTACCGCTGTCATCCGCGACACCTTCGCCCTTCGCGGTACTGCCGGACGGACGGCCCGCGGCGGGCGGGCTCGACCCGCTGGACGAATCCGAGGAGGGCGACGGCACGGTCATGGTCGAGGTCGAGGGGCTGGCGGACCGGGTCACCCCCTTCCCCGTCACCGCCTCCAAGTACTCGGCGCTCCGTCCGGTCGGCGGCGGCGGGCTCGTCTGGCTGCGCTGGCCGATCTCCGGGGCGCTCGGCGAGACGTTCGCCAACCCCGCGGACACCTCGGGCCGCCCCACGCTGGAGCACTTCGACATCACCAAGGCCCGCAAGACCGAACTGGTCGGCCATCTCGACTGGTTCGCGGTCAGCGGCGACGGCAGCCGGCTGGTGGTCGTGGACGGCGGGGAGCTGCGCGCGGTCCCGGCCACCGAGTCCGGGGACAGCGACTCGACGGTCTATCTGGACCTGCGCCGGATCCTGCACGAGGTGGACCCGCCGTCCGAATGGCGCCAGGCGTACGAGGAGGCCGGCCGCATCACCCGCGCGTACTTCTGGGAGCCGGGGATGTGCGGCATCGACTGGGACGCGGTGCTCGACCAGTACCGTCCGCTGGTCGAACGGGTCGCGACGCCGGACGAGTTCGCGGATCTGCTGCGCGAAGTACTGGGCGAGCTGGGCACGTCCCATGCATACGTCACGCCCGCGCGGCGCAACGAAGGACCGCCGCACTACCAGCGGGCGATGGGCCTGCTGGGCGCGAACCTGGTCTGCCGCGACGGGAATTGGCTGATCGATCGGATCCTGCCGGGCGAGTCGTCCGACTCCAAGGCGCGTTCGCCGCTGGCCGGCACGGGCATCCGCGAGGGCGCGATCCTCACGCATGTCGACGGCCGCCCCGTGGACCCGGTGGCGGGCCCCTACCCGATGCTCTCGGCGGCGGGCGGCACGACGGTCGAGCTGACCTTCCAACTCGCGGAGGGCGAGGGGCACGCGCGGCGGGTGGCGATCGTCCCGCTGGTGGACGAACGGCCGCTGCGGTACCAGGACTGGGTGGCCAAACGCCGTGAGGTGGTACGGGAGTTGAGCGGCGACAAGTGCGGGTATCTGCACATCCCGGACATGGGCGGGTCGGGCTGGGCGCAGTTCAACCGCGATCTGCGGCTCGAAGTGTCCCGGCCGGCGCTGATCGTGGACGTACGCGGCAATGCGGGCGGCCACATCAGCGAACTGGTCATCGAGAAGCTGACGAGAAAGATCCTCGGCTGGGACCTGACGCGGAACGCCCAGCCGGTCTCGTACGCGTCGAACGCGCCGCGCGGCCCGATTGTCGCCCTCGCCGACGAGGCGACGTCGTCGGACGGCGACATGATCACCGCGGCCTTCAAACTGCTGGACCTGGGCCCGGTGGTGGGCAGCCGCACCTGGGGCGGCGTGGTGGGCATGACGGGCCGCCACCGCCTGGTCGACGGCACTGTGATCACGGTCCCGATGAACGCGGCATGGTTCGACGAGTACGGCTGGTCCATCGAAAACCACGGCGTGGACCCGGACCTGGACGCGCTGCGCACCCCCCTGGACTGGGCGGAGGGCCGCCACGTCCAGCTGGACGACGCGATCCAACTGGCCCAGGACCTCCTCAAGATCCACCCGGCGGCAGAGCCGCCGGACTACTCCCGGGCCCCGGTCCTCCGGCGCCCGAAGCTGCTGCCGAGGAGGGCGTGAGGGGGGGTGTCGCGGGTGACGCCCCGGGACCGGTGAGCGTGCCCACGCGTATGCCCCAGCGACACGCAACCGCCGCACTCCTCAAGGGCGTGGGCGAGCCCCGCATCCCGCACGCAAGAGGGGCGCAGCCCGCCGGCACGGGTGCGCCCCTTTGCTGCGTGGATTCAGATGTCGTAGTTCTGCCTGAACTTGTCCTCGGCGTCCTGCATGGCCTCCGCGGTGGACCGCTCCCGGGGTCCTTCCTTCGGCTTGCCAGACCGCTTTGACGCTTCCTTCTTCGCGCCCCCCTCGGCCTTCCGCGCCCGCTCCTCGAGCGCGTCAGCCTTGTCCTTGAACTGGTCTGCGATGCCCATGAACGTTCACTCCTAGAGGGGGTGTGAGGAGGGCGGGGCCCAGTACGCCCCCCGCGCCTCGACACCAGCGTGGCACGCCGGCACATGCCTCGCATTTCGATCACTGACGCTGCGTACTCGCCTCCCGCGCAGCCTCGTCCGCAGCCCCGCCCGCCCCCACGAGCCCCTTGCCGACCCCAGGCAGCCGCGAGTCGAAACGCCGCATCTCCCGCTGGCCGACCGCCCCGATGAGCCCCGGCAGACAGCCCCGCACCGACTGCATCCCGCGCAGCCACCACTGCGCGTACACATGCGACGACCGTCGTTCGATCCCGGCCACGATCCGGTCCACCGCCGGGCCCAGCGGATACGTACGGTTCGACGGCCAGGGCAGCCGCTGCCGCAGCTCCCGCATCACCTCGTCCTGGTCGGCCCCGCGCACCATGTCCGTATCCGTCCAGGACAGATAGCCGACACCCACCCGCAGGCCCTTGTACCCGACCTCCGCCCGCAGGCTGTGCGCAAAGGCTTCGACGCCCGACTTCGACGCGCAGTACGCCGTCATCATCGGTGCCGGCGTGATCGCGGCCAGTGACGCGATCTGCAGGAAGTACCCCCGGCTCTCCACCAGCACCGGCAGGAACGCCCGGCCCGTGACCGCGCTCCCGATCAGATTCACCTCGATCACCCGCCGCCACGCGACCGGATCCGAGTCCACGAAGGGACCGCCCGAGGCCACCCCCGCGTTCGCGACGACGATGTCGACCTTGCCGAAGCGCTCCTTGACCTCTTGCGCGACCTGCGCCATCGCCTCGTGGTCGGTCACATCCGCATGCCACCAGTCGCTCTCGGTGTGCAGCCTGCCCGAGACCTGCTTCAGCTCGTCCGGCTCGAGGCCCACCAGCGCCACCTTCGCGCCGCGCGCCGACAGCTTGCGGGCGAGTAGCTCGCCCACACCCCGCGCCGCGCCGGTGACGACCGCGACCTGTCCCTCCAGGCTCGTCCTGCTCATACGGCCTCCTCCTTCGCCTTCGCGCTCGCGTTCACAAACGTAGCGACGAGCTCGCGGATCTTCGCGGTGACGGCCTCCGGGGCCTCCACCGGCGTCATGTGCCCCATCCCGGCGAGCTCCACCAGCTCACGGCAGTCGGGCAGCTCTGCGGCCAGCCGCCGCGCGTGCACCATCGGGGTGAGCCGGTCCGCCGTGCCCGCCAGCACGACCGTGGGCACCCGCAACTCCCGTACGCCACTGTCGAGATCGAGCACCGCGAGCACATGCGCCCAGGCCACCCGGGCGGGCCGCGGGCAGGCGTGCACGATACGGGCGCACTCCGCTACCCGTTCCGGCGCCGAACCGGGGCCCATCGTCCCGTACTTGAGGATCCGCCTGGAGACCGGCGTCACGGGTCCGAGCGGCGCCCGCGCCCCGAGAACCATCCGAGTGATCCGGGTCCGCAGCCGCCCGGCGCGCATCGGCAGCACCAGCGACTCATCGACCAGCCGCGAACTGCCCGTACTGCACAGCAGCACCGCGGCCGCGTGCTCCGCGAAGGCCGCCCGCCCGGACGCCGCCATCAGCGTCATCCCGCCCATGGAGTGCCCGGCCAGCAGGGCCTTCTCGCCCGGAGCCAGTACGGCACCGAGCACCGCTTCCAGGTCGTCGGCAAGGAGATCCGTACCGACCGCGGCGAACGGGGTGCTGCCGTGGCCGCGCTGGTCGTAGACAACCACCCGGTGGTCGCCCGCCAACTCCCGTATCTGCGCGGCCCAGAAGAGCGTGGAACAGGTCCAGCCGTGGGCGAGCACGACGGCGGGCGCGCCGTCCGGGCCGTACACCTCGACATGGATCGGTGACCCGTCGGCCGAGACGGCGATCAGAGTCCGGCTCGTAAGGCTCATCGAACAACCTCCGCGGTCTCGGCAGCGGCTTCCACCGTCTCGGCAGCGGTCTCCGCCGACGCGTCCTTCGCCGGCACCCGTACAACCTCGTACTCGGCGAGGTCCACCTCACGCGTCGCGCTGCGGAACTCCCTTGTCGTCCCCGGCCAGATGGTCGTGTTACGGCCATTGGCGTCCAGGTACCAACTGGTGCAGCCGCCGGTGTTCCACACGGTCCGGGCCATCCGCTCCTGGACCCGCCGGTTCCAGCCGCCCACGGCGGACGGCCGGGCGGCGAGCGCGGCACGGCCGCCCAGCACATTCAACTGCCGCATGTAGTCGGCCATGTAGTTCAGCTGCGACTCGATCATCAGGATCATCGAGGAGTTCCCGAGGCCCGTGTTGGGGCCGATGATCGTCATCCAGTTGGGGAAGCCCGCCGCGGTGGCGCCGCGCAGCGACTCCATCCCGTCCTTCCATGCCTCCGCGAGCGTGATCCCGTCGGCGCCGACCACCCGCTCGGCGATCGGCAGGTCGGTCACATGGAAGCCGGTGCCGAAGATGATCGCGTCGACCTCGGCTTCCGTACCGTCGGCAGCGACGACCGTCGAACCGCGCACCTCCACCAGCCCCGAAGCCACCACATGCACATTGGTCTTCGCGAGTGCCGGGTAGTACTCGCTCGACAGCAGGATCCGCTTGCAGCCGATGCGGTACGAGGGCGTCAGCTTCGCCCGCAGGGCCGGGTCCTTGATGGCCCTGGCCATATTGGCCTTGGCGAGCGACTCGACGAGTCCCAGTTGCTTCGGCCGCTTGGTGAACGCGCTGACCTGCAACTCCCTGATGCCCCACAGCAGTCCGCGCCGAGCCGCCCCGGTGAACGGCAACTGCCGGTGCAGCCGGCGCTCGGCCCCACTGATCGCGCGGTCCATCCGCGGCATCACCCACGGCGGGGTCCGCTGGAACAGCGTCAGCTTCCCGACCTCCGGCTGGATCGACGGCACGATCTGGATCGCCGAAGCGCCGGTCCCGATCATCGCGACGCGCTTGCCGCGCAGGTCGTAGTCATGGTCCCAGCGGGAGGAGTGGAAGACCTTCCCGGGGAAGCCGGCAAGACCGTCGATCTCCGGCATCTTCGGGTCGGACAGCGGACCGGTCGCCGAGACGACGACATCGGCGGTGAGCGTGCCCTGCGAGGTCTCGATCTCCCAGCGCAGCTCGTCGTTGTCCCAGCGCGTCATCAGCACTTCATGGTTGAAGCGGATGTGGGAGCGGAGCCGGAAGATGTCCGCGACATGCTCCAGATACGCGCGGATGTGTTCCTGCCCGGAGAAGGTGCGCGGCCAGTCGGGGTTGGGCGCGAAGGAGAACGAGTAGAGGTGCGAGGGCACGTCGCATGCGCACCCCGGATAGCTGTTGTCCCGCCAGGTCCCGCCGACCGAGTCAGCCCGTTCCAGGACGACGAAGTCGGTGATCCCCTCGCGGCGCAGCCGGACCGCGGCCCCCAGGCCGCCGAATCCGGATCCGATCACCGCCGCCCGTACGTGCTCGTTCTGCTGGCCCATGCCGCCGCCTCCCGCTGGAACGTCCCAACCCTGCCACCGCCAAAAACCGCCAGCGATCACTGGCGTGATGGGGAGAGTAGAGCACTGTCATACCGAGCGGTAGGGGCAGGACCCAACAAGTTACCGGCGGTACAACATAGGCTTCCCCTGTGGCAGACGGACGCGAGTACCGCATGGAGGAGCTGGCCAGGGAGGCCGGCATCACGGTGCGCACTCTGCGCTTCTACCGCGAGCGCGGGCTGATCCCGCCGCCGCGCCGCGAGGGCCGTATCGCTTGGTACGACGAGCATCACCTGGCCCGGCTCCGTACGATCGCCGCCCTGCTGGAGCGCGGCCACACTCTCAACGGCATCGCCGATCTCGCCACCGCCTACGAGAGCGGCCGCGACGTCGGTGACGTCCTCGGCCTCGGTGCCCCCACCGAGGAGGAGCCGGTCCGCCTCACCCCCGAGGAACTCGCCGACTACTTCGAGGGCGAGGTCACCCCCGAGAACCTGGCGGCCGCGCTGGACCTCGGCTACCTGGCGACGGACGGCGAAGAGATCGTCCACATCAGCCGCCGCCTGCTGGACGTCTCATCCGCCCTGGTCCGCGAGGGCGTCCCACTGGCGACGGTCCTGGACGCCGGCCGCCGGGTCCGGGCCCACGCGGACGCGCTGGCGGAACTCTTCGTCGAAGTCCTGCGCGCTCACACCGCGGAGGGCGAAGTGGACAGGCTGCGGCCGCTGGCGAAGAGCGTGGTGGACGCGGAACTTTCGATGGCGCTGGCCCGGTATCTGCGCAAGGTGCCCGAGTCCGGCCCCCGCTGATCATTTTGATCACTTCTGGTCAAAGCGCGGTGCCGCAGCGGGAGTTCATGACCGGCGCGCGCATCCATGGCTATGGTGCGATGGACCACGACCACAGTTAAGGATGCGGAGGAAGCCGTCCGCGAAAGCGAGTCCGGCTACAGCTCGTACACCGCCGTCACCGGCGCATGGTCGCTCCACCGCTCCCCGTGCGTCGCCGCACGCTCCACCCACGCCTTCACCGCGCGCCCCGCCAGGCCCGCCGTTGCCACTTGGTAGTCGATGCGCCAGCCCGTGTCGTTGTCGAAGGCCCGCCCGCGGTACGACCACCACGAGTACGGCCCGTCCTGGTCCGGGTGCAGCGCCCGGACCACGTCCACGTACTCCGCCTCGTCGAAGACCCGGGACAGCCACTCCCGCTCCTCGGGCAGGAAGCCGGAGTTCTTCTTGTTGCCCTTCCAGTTCTTGAGGTCCACCTCCCGGTGCGCGATGTTCCAGTCGCCGCAGACCACCACCTCGCGCCCGTTCGCCGCCGCGCGGGCCTTCAGTTCGCGCAGATAGGGCAGGAACTCGCCCATGAACCGGATCTTCTCGTCCTGGCGGTCCGTCCCCACCTCTCCCGACGGCAGGTACAGGCTCGCCACCGTGACACCCGGCAGGTCCGCCTCGACGTACCGCCCGCTTCCGTCGAACTCGGTCGACCCGAAGCCGATCCGCACCGCGTCCGGCTCCCGCCGCGTGTAGAGGGAGACACCCGCGCGCCCCTTCGCCCCGGCCGGGGCGTGCACCGTGTGCCAGCCGTCCGGCTCGCGCACTTCGTCCGGGAGCTGGTGGGCCTCGGCCCGGACCTCCTGCAGGCAGATCGCGTCGGCATCGGTGCCGGCCAGCCACTGGACGAAGCCCTTCTTGGCCGCGGCGCGGAGTCCATTCACATTCACAGTTGTCACGGTGAGCATTCCGGCACCCTACCGAGCACCACACCGGCAGCCCGCCTTCGCATACCCGTACGATCTGCCCATGAATTTCCGCGCCATGGCGTTCGACCACCCCGACGCCGTCAAACTCAACGACCAGGTTCAGCTCGAATACGCCGAGCGGTACGGCGATGAGGGCGATGTCACACCACTCGGCCCCTCGATGTTCCTGCCGCCCCGCGGCCTCTACCTCCTCGCGTACGACGATCAGGGCCGGCCCGTCGCGACCGGCGGCTGGCGCTCGCAGGACGCGAACCCCGAGGGCTACTTGGACGGTGACGCCGAGCTCAAGCGCATGTACGTGGTCCCCGAGTCGCGCGGCCTCGGTCTCGCCCGTCGCATCCTGGCCGCCCTGGAGGACGACGCCCGCGCCGCCGGCCGTACCCGGATGGTGCTGGAGACCGGCATCATGCAGCCCGAGGCGATCGGGCTCTACACCTCGGCCGGCTATCTGCCGTGCTCGAAATTCGGCCACTACCGGGAGTACGAGAACAGCCGCTGCTTCGCCAAGCCCTTGTCGCGCCCCTGACATAAACGTGCTTCCCGTGGCACTCTGCCTCACGCACGCCGATCCGCACCGCCTCATCCCCCACCCTGCCCGCGCGACACCACGCGCGGGCGCGGCAGAAGGAGACATGCGTGAGACGCCATCGCACCCCCGCCGGGATCCTGCTGACCGTCGCCGCCCTGCTCGCCGGCGCGCTGTCGGCCACCGCCGCGGACGCCGCCCCCGCCCCCGCTCCTGCCCCCACGGTCTTCAAGCAGCGGCAGACGCAGGGCTTCTGGACCGCTGAGCGGATGCGCAACGCCACCCCGCTCGATCTGCTGCCGCTGACCCGCGACGGCCTCAAGGCGCTCGGGACGCCCAAGCGCGGCGGCAAGGAAACCGTCATATCCCCCACCGCCGTCTCGCCCACCGCCTTCCCGCAGGCCGGCGGCCCGTGGACGGGTGGCGGCGCCGTGGTCAAGACGTCCGGGCGGGTGTTCTTCACCTTCCAGGGGCGTACGGCCTCCTGCTCCGGCAACTCCGTCACCAGCCAGAACGGCGGCACCGTGATCACCGCGGGCCATTGCGTGAAGTACCAGGGCAGCTGGCACACCAACTGGGTCTTCGTACCGGCGTACAACAACGGCCAGGCGCCCTACGGCCAGTGGCCCGCCACCAAGACCTTCTCCACCGACCAGTGGGTGGCGAGCGAGGACATCAACTACGACGTCGGCGCGGCCGTCGTCGCCCCGCTGGGCGGCAAGAAGCTCGCCGAGACGGTCGGCGCTCAGGGCCTGAGCTTCAACGGCGGCTACAACAAGGCGATGTACGCCTTCGGCTTCCCCGCGGCCTCTCCGTACGACGGCACGAAGCTCATCTACTGCAGCGGGAACTCCTCGAAGGACTTCCTGTTCTCGACGGACCACAGCCTGGGCTGCAATATGACCGGCGGCTCCAGCGGCGGCCCTTGGTTCACCTCGTTCAGCGAGGCCACCGGCACCGGCCTGCAGGCCTCGGTGAACAGCTTCGGCTACACCTTCCTGCCGAACCGGATGTTCGGGCCGTACTTCGGCAATGAGGCCAAGGCCGTCTACGACAAGGCCCAGGTCTCCTGAACCGCTTGAGCCACTCGGGCCGGCGGGGGCCGCTCAGCCCCCGCCGCCCCGGGGCGCGACCGCCGTCTCGTGCACGCCCTCGGTGTCCACGTGCGGCAGGATCCGGTCCAGCCACCGCGGCGTCCACCAGGCAGCCCGCCCGAGCAGCGTCATCACCGCCGGCACCAGCAGCAGCCGCACCACGGTCGCGTCGATCAGCACGCTCACGGCGAGGCCGAGACCGAGCATCTTCACGACGATGCTGTCGCTGATGATGAAGGCGGCGAAGACGCTGACCATGATCAGCGCAGCGCAGGTGATCACCCGCGCGGTGATCTCAAGCGCGTGCGCGACGCTCGCCTGCGGGTCGCCGGTGCGCAGCCACGCCTCATGGACGCGGGAGAGAAGGAAGATCTCGTAGTCCATGCTCAGACCGAAGACGATCGCGAACATCATCATCGGCACGTAGCTCTCGACGGGTACCTTGCCCGACACCCCCAGCGCCGGGCCGCCCCAGCCCCATTGGAAGACGGCCACCACGACTCCGTACGAGGCCGCGATGGAAAGGACGTTCAACGCGGCCGCCTTGAGGGCGACCAGCACTCCGCGGAAGACGATCAGGATGATGATGAAGGCGAGGGCGACCACCACGGCGATGATCAGGGGCAGCCGGCTGGAGACGATGTCCAGGAAGTCGACCTGGGCGGCGGTCGTGCCAGTCACATAGCCGTCGGCGGAGGTGCCGGACACGGCCTGGGGCATGACGTCGTCCACCAGCCGGTTGACCAGCTTTGTGGTCTCCTCGTCCTGCGGCGCCTGCTGCGAGTAGGCGGTCGCGACAAGTACGTCCCCGTCCTGAGTCGGCTGCAGCGGCGTGATGGTGGCGGCGCCCGGCACATTGCTGAGCGCCTGCTGGGCCTGCGCGGAGAGTGCCGCCCGGTCGGCCGACGCCACCGAGGTCTGGTCGATGACGAGGGTCATCGGCCCGTTGGAGCCCGGCCCGAAGGCCTCGGACATCAGGTCGAACGCCCGCCGGTCGGTGAAGGACTTCGGGTCGGCGCCGTCCCCGATATGGCCGAGCTGGATGGAGAACAGCGGTACGGCGAGCACCGCGATGACGGCCACCCCGCCGGCCAGGAACTGCCACGGCCGGCGCTGGACGCGCTGCGCGTACCGGTGCCAGGTTCCGTGCGCCTCCTCACCCGGCTCGGCGTCCGTCTCCGCGATCGGCTTGCGCACCCGGTACTTGTCGATTCGCCGGCCCATCAGCCCCAGCAGAGCGGGCACCAGCGCGAGCGCGCCGATGACCGCCGTGACCACGGTGACGGCGGCGGCCACCCCGAGTTTGGCGATGAAGCTGACGCCGGAGACGGACAGTCCGGCCAGGGCGATGATGACCGTGCAACCCGAGACGAGCACCGCCCGGCCGCTGGTGGCCACCGCCTGGCCGGCGGCGTTCACCGGGTCTGCGCCGTCCATGAGGTTCTGCCGGTGCCGGGTGATCAGGAACAGCGCGTAGTCGATACCCACACCGAGGCCGATCATGGTGGCCAGCGTGGGTGAGACCGTCGCGAAGGTGAACGCGGCGGCGAGCATCCCGAGCAGGGCAAGCCCGCAGATCACGCTGATCAGCGCCGTCAGCAGCGGCACAAGGGCGGCGAGAACACTGCCGAAGCCGACCAGCAGGACCACGATCGCCACGCTGAAGCCGATCACCTCACTGAGCCGGTCGTTGGCCGCGGGCCGGGCCAGCTCACCCAGCGGACCGCCGTACTCCACATCCACTCCGGCGGCCCGCAGCGGCTGGACCGCCTTGTCCACCCCGTCGAGATACGACTCCTCAAAGGTGGAGGGCTGCTCGTCGAAGCGGACCGTGATGTACGCCGTTGAACCGTCCGAGGACAGCGGACCGACGTTCTGGCCGGACGGCTGCGGCGGTGGAGTGGCCCCGGCGGGAGGCAGCGGATTCTGCGCCGAGATCACATGCGGCAGCTTCTGCAGATCGCCGATCACGGTGGACATCTGCGTTCCGTGGGCGGTGAGCGGGTTCGAGGTGTCGTGCAGAACGATCTGGCCGCTGTAGCCCCCGGCGGATGGCTGATGCTTCTCGAGCACGTCCAGCCCCTGTGTCGATTGGACGCCGGGCAGCGAGAAGTCGTCGGAATAGTCACCGCCGTACGCGTGATGCAGGACCTGAAGGCCGGCGAGGACGACCAGCCAGGCGACGAGGACGAAGACACAGCGGCGGGCGCACCATTCACCGAGCCTGCGCAGGAGCCCCTTACGGGGCGCGGGTTCGGACAGGCGGGAGGTCTGCGGGGGCAGCTCAGCCTTCGTCATGTGTGTCTCCCGACGAGAAACCGAAGCGGACATTCCGCATTAGAAGCCCGATTCGCCAGGACGGCATGCGCAACGGTCACGCACCATCTCGATGCACAAAAGACGACGTCCCGCCCGATCATGATGATCGGAGGGACGTCGTCAGTCGTTGTGGACCGTTCGCGGGTGGGGTCGAACTGGGGGGCGCGAGGCCAACTCAGGCGGTCATTCGCCGCCCTCCCACGGGGCGAGGCCTTCGATCTCCTGACCGGGGATGGGGCCGGGCTTGCGGATCTTTCCTACGACGGAGTAGTAGGTGTCGACCATGTTCCCCACGTACATCTTTCCGCACTGGCTGATGTACTGGTAGGCGTCCCACTTGTCGAAGCCGAAGCCCTCTTCGAGCCAGCCGACCAGCTCCGCGTAGGCGATTCTCGCGGCATCCTCCATGGGACGGGCGCTGCCGACCACCATGATCTCATCGGGCGACTCGATCCGCGGCCACGTGATGGACTTGCCCTTGATCAGCCCGAACGTGAGGGTGACCTTGCCGCTGATCTCCAGCGCGACACCGCACGCCTCGCCGTCGCCCTGCGCGGCGTGGCAGTCTCCGGTGTAGAAGTACGCGCCCGGGACGTTCACCGGGAAGTACACGCGCCGCCCGGCGCAGACGTCACGGACGTCCATGTTGCCGCCGTGCATGGACGGGGTCAGCGCCGAGAGCACCTCGAGGTCGGGAGCGGTGCCCATCGTGCCCATGAAGGGGTGCGGCGTGACCGAGAACTTGTCCGAGTAGGCGAAGTTCCCGTCGGGCTGCCGGCGGTAGATCCACACCTTCTCGGGAAGCGGGTCCTGGAGGGTCCGGGTGAACGTCGTGGACGTCAGCCCCCCGAAGTCCGGGATATGGGTGCTGACCGCCCAGTCACGAGTCAGCTCGACATCCGCGATGTCCACCACCAGGGTGTCCCCCGGCTCGGCGCCCTCAACGAAGATCGGCCCCGTCTGCGGGTTCAGGTATTTGCCGAGAACCTCGGTCGGCCGCTGATCCGAGCTGTGCAGATGCCCCTCGAAGGCGTCCTCGGTGTAGATCTCAACGGGAACGCCGACCGGCACCGTGACAATGGGCTCAAGGTAACGGGAGTAAACATATGGGTACTCAGGACCGGCCTTGACGACAATGGTCTCGGGCGATGAGCTCTCTGACATAAAAACAATTCCTTTCGCGCGCGCCGTGAGGGGTCACAGCGCGAGGATCCGACGGCGGTTTTCTTCCACGAGAAGCTCGGACGGAGCCAGCTCATCGACGATCGACCCCTGGTCCACCACGAGGCAGCGGCTCGCCAGTCCCGCGACCATGTCCAGGTCCTGCTCGATCATCAGGACCCCGGCGTCGGCCTGCTCGGCGTACGTGCGCAGGACGCGCGACATGGCCTGGATGAGGTTGGGCTGCACGCCCTCGGTCGGCTCGTCGAGCACCATCAGCCGCGGTCGGCGCACGAGGCACCGCGCGAAGGCGGCCGCCGCGCGCTCGCCGCCGCTGAGGCTGCCCGCCCGGCGGCCGAGAAGGCTCGGCAGCCGCGGGAATTCCTGGTACAGCATCTCCAGAAGTTCGCCATCGACGTCGCCGGACGAGAGCCCCAGGGTGATGTTCTCCTGGACGCTCAGGTCGGCGATGAGCCGCGCTCCCTGCGGGACATATCCCAGACCCGCCCTGGAGCGAGCGTGGGCCCTTTTGTTCAGGAATTCATCGCCGAACAGCGTGCCCTCTCCGCCGAGATACGGAAGGCTTCCCATCAGCGTGCGGGCCAGCGTGGTCTTGCCGACTCCGTTCCGGCCGACCATGCCCACGATCTCCGGTCCGACGGAGAAGGTGATGTCACGCAGAATGCGGGTCTTGCCGTACCCGGCGTCCAATCCCCGCACCTCGAGCAGAGGCTTCATCGTGTCGCCCCTTCTACGGACGTCTCAGGCGCTTTCCTGTGGCCGTCGGCGGTACCGAAGTAAATCGACATGATCTCCGGGTCTTCCGATATCTCGTCGGGCGTCCCCTTGGCGATCAGCTTGCCCTGATGCATCACCGCGATCTCCTCCGCCAGGGCACGGACGAAGGCGAGGTCATGGTCGATGAACATGACCGTGATGCCGGCCCGGTTGACCGCCTGGACGCTCTGCACCATGGCCTCGGTCTCGACGGCGCTCATCCCGGCGACGGGCTCGTCCAGGAGCAGGATCCTCGGCGAGGACACCTCGGCCATGGCCAGTTCCAGGCGTTGCTGGTAGCCGTGCGACAGTTCCGAGACCGGGAGGTCAGCCATGTCGGTCAGATGGTGGGTCTCGAGCGCACCGGCCAGGTCCCACTTGCGCGGACCCCGCCTGGCCGCCATGACCAGGCTCTCCCGGACCGTCAGTCCGAGGAACACGCCACCGGACTGCAGCGTCGTCCCGATGCCACGGCGCACCCGCCGCACCATCGACCAGCCGGTGACGTTCTGCCCGTCCATCTCGATGGTCCCGGACGCCACGGGCACCAGCCCCAGGACCGCCCGGAACAGGGTGGACTTCCCGGCTCCGTTCGGTCCGATGAGACCCAGGCAGCTTCCCGCGGGGATCTCGAGGCTGAGCCCGTCCAGCGCCCGGAACTCGTCGAACGCCACGGTGAGGTCCTTCACCACCAGCGAGGCGGCCGAGCTGCGCGAACCGCCGTGCGGACCCGCGTACTTGGTCGCGTTCATGCGCCGCCTCCCGCCGTCGACCCGGCCGTGACCCGATCGACCTGGCCGGAGCCCTTCGAGGGCGGTGCGGGCGCGTCCTTTCCGGAACCGGACAGGAGCCTGCCGACCTGCTTCGTCACCCAGCCGCCGACGCCACCCGGAGTCACGAGCATCACCACGACCAGGCCGACCCCGAGGACGATCAGTGCGTACGAGGCACCGCCGGAGGCCAGGTTCTGCGACACCAGCGAGTAGACGAGCGCGGCGAGCATCGCGGAGATGGCCCGGTCGCGGCCCGCAATCGCCGCGATGACGACGGGCAGGGTGATGCTCTGCAGGGTGAGGAGCGTGGGACTGGTGTACGAGCCCCACAGGGCGTAGAACTCGCCGCCGGCCGCCGCGAACGCGGCCCCGGTGACGAAGATGCCCAAACGATAGGCCCGCACGTTGTAGCCGAAGAGCTCGGCCCGAACGGGATGCTCCGCCACCGCCCGGATGCCGATGCCGATGCGCCAAAAACGCAACAGCGACACTGCGGCGACCCCCGCCAGCAGCACGGCGGCGGTCAGGAAATACAGGGTCGTCGTGCCCACCGGAACGCCGCCGACGAACAACGGGGCGACGTTGTTGATGCCGTTGTAACCGCCCAGCAGGACCTTGCCGATGTGGTAGTTCTCCCCCCCGGTCTGGTTGAGGAACGTTCCCAGCATCAAGCTGAACGAGAGGGTGACGATGCCCAGCAGGAGGGCGCCCATCCGCCCGTAGAAGATGAAGAACCCCAAGAATGCGGCCAGCGCAAGCACCACGAGCGGAGCGGTCACGAGAGCGACGATGGGGCCGATGTCCGCGTCGAGGTTGCCCGCGATGACCGCGTAGGCGTACGCGCCCAGAGCGTAGAACGCCGCCTGCGCGAAGGAGAAGATCCCGCCGAAGCCCCAGACATGCACCTGACTCACGGTCAGGATCGCGAAGGTCAGGAAGCTGACCGAGACGAGAACCGTGTACTCCGGCGCCGCGAACGGAAAGATCAGGAAACCGGCCGTACAGAGCAGCAGAGCGATTCTCGACCCACCGGGTGAGGGATGACCGGAGCGACTTTGGATACCGAGAGCGGACGGGCGAAGCCGCCCAATTGAGAGTGTCATATGGCCGCCAACCGGGGTCGCCGGAGAATTGCGGAGAACCCTCCCGGAAGGATCCGGATCAGCACCAGGGTGGCGCCCAGGAGGGAGAGAACCCCGTAGAAACTGCCGAATCGGTACGAGACCACCGCGTCGAGGAGGGCATACGCGGCCGAGGCCAGGAAGGTTCCCTGGAAGGTGCGTTCACCGGCCACGACGACGATGACGAACGCGTACACCACGAAGCCCTGCCCCAGGCTCGGCGTGAGGCTGATGGTCGGAGCGACCAGACCTCCGGCGAGCCCGGCCAGCGCCGCGCCGAGCACGAACGCGATGGTGTACGTGGCGCGGGTGTCGATCCCGAAGCAGCCCGCCATGTCCTCGTCCTTGGACACCGCCCGGATATTGGTCCCCAGCTTCGTCTTCTGGAAGGCCAGATACAGCCCGTAGGTCGCGATGATGCCGACGACCGTCACGAGCAACCGGTACGTGGGGACGGACTCACCCGCGATGGTCAGTTCGCCTCCGGGACTCGGGATGCGACTGCTCTGCGTCGACCCGAAGATGAGCAGCAACGCCTGGATCACCACCAGGCTCACCCCGAAGGTGACCACGATCGCGTCCGTGGGCCGGGTGTACAACCGGCGCATGATGGCCAGGTCCAGGACCAGGCCGAGCAGCGCGACGAGCACCGTCGCGAGCAGGATTCCCAGGGGGAGCGGGAGTCCCGCGTTCACGGCCAGGACCGTCGCGTAGGCGCCGATCGTCATGAGCTCGCCGTGCGCGAGGTTCATGACGCCCAGCACCCCGTAGATGATGGACAGCCCCAGCGAAACGATCAGGAAGACACCGAAGATCTGGGACGCCTGGAAGAAGACGCTGATCACCGCTGACATGACACGCCCCCTCGGGGGTGCCGGCTTCCATGCCACAGGACCTCGGTCACGGCTTCGCCTTGAACGGGATCGCCTTCAGCTCCTGCGTCACCTTCGCCGGCATCTTCGCGGAGGGGGTGTACTGCGTGGTGTCGTCCTTCTTGGTGAGGTCACAGCCGGCGACCGTGCTGAGCCAGTTGGGCTGGACGCCCTTCCACATCACCGGGAACTCGATCTTCTGCTGCTCGGTGGTGTGCGCCAGGTAGATGTCACGGACGGCGGCGTGCGTCTTGGGGTCGATGGTCACCGGGCCCGACGGGGACTGGTAGGTGAGGCCGCTGTTGAGCGCGGCCTTTACCTTCTCCTTGTCGGTGGTGCCGGCCTTCTTGACGGCCTCGGCCCACAGCATGATGGCGTCGTACTCGGACTCGGCCTCTTCGTTGATGTACGGGTCCTTCGGGAACATCTTCATCCACTCGTCCACGAAGGGCTTGGCGGACGGCAGGTTGTTCTGGCCCAACTCCTTGATGAAGTTGGTGGGGACGTAGATGTTGGCCGCGGCCGGGGGCGCGAAGCGAAGGTGCTCGTAGCCCTGGGCCACGATCACGGTGGAGCCCATGGGCAGGTTCTTGATGCCGGACGAGGCCCACTGCGGGAAGAAGGAGGACTGGTCGTTACCGACCAGCAGCGGGATCAGGACGTCGGGCTTGGCCGCCTTGATCCGGGCGATCGAGCTGCTGAACTCGTTCTGCGACAGCGGAACGAACTCCTGCCCGACGACGCTGCCGCCGGAGGCCTTGGTGATCGCCTTCACCCAGTCGGAGGTGAGGTGCCCGAAGTTGTAGTCCGCGGCGATGACGTAGACGCGCTTGCCGAAGTGCTCGACGAGGTAGGGCATGAGGGTGGCGACCTGCTGCTCGGGCACCGCGCCGGTGTTGTATTCGTTCGAGTCGCACACACCGCCCTCGTACTGGTTGGTGTAGAAGTACAGCTGCTTGTACTGGTCGATGATCGGGCGGATGGCCTCGCGCTGGGCGCTGGTCTGCGCGCCGAAGATCACCGGCACCTTGTTCTTGACGATCAGCTCTCGCGCGAGCTGCTGCATGCGGGTGTTGTCGGACTGCGTGTCCGGGGCGATCAGGTTGATCTTCTTGCCCAGAAGCCCACCCTTGGCGTTCAGTTGCGCCACGGCCAGCTGGGCCGCGTGGTACTTCTGGTTGCCGACGATCGCCAGGTTGCCCGAGTGGTCCTCGAGCTGGCCGATGTTGATCGTGTCACCCGATCCGGCTGCGGGACCGCCTCCACAGGCGCTGGTCAGCGCGAGCACCGCGAGGCCGAAAGCCGCCATTACCGAACGTCTGACTCGTATCACAGGTGTTCCTTAGTGGTCGGAGCGAGCGAAGGCATGCCGAGATCTCGCCAGGTGGAGTTAAGTTCCCGCTACCCGAAATATTTTCTGGAGGAAGGGTTTCCTAGATTTATTAACTCAGTGTTACGGCTCGGGTTCAATCGTTAAGATCCGCGTCTCACGGCACCGCCCGCCGCACCGGCGGGCACCGGACGCCCCAGGACAGGGAAAACCGGCCGACCAACTTCACCAGGACCCAGGTGTGTTCATTCCGCTGATGGGATGCGTACGCGGAAGGTCACACCTCTTCCTGGGGTGGTGGTGAGGTCGACGTGGCCGTTGTGGGCGGTGACCAGAGCGGTGACGATGGCGAGGCCGAGGCCGGCGCCGCCCCCTTCGCGGCGGGTGCGGGCGGCGTCTGCGCGGTAGAACCGTTCGAAGACCCGGGTGGCTTGGTCGGGCTGGAGGCCGGGGCCTTGGTCGGCGACTTCGATGACGCCGTGGCCGTTCTCGATGCCGACGCCGATGCGTATGGAGGTGCCGGGTGGGGTGTGGGCGATGGCGTTGCCGACGAGATTGGCGACGACCTGGCGCAGGCGGGCTTCGTCGCCGAGGACGACGGCGGGTGCCGACGGGCTGTCGCCGCCGGGGCCGGTGAGGTGGACAAGCCGGGTGGCGTCGAGGGCCGTGGTGTCGTGCAGGGCGTCGGCGGCGAGAGTGCGCAGATCCATCGGGGCGAGTTGCAGGGGACGGCTTTCGTCGGCGCGGGCCAGGGTAAGCAGGTCCTCGACCAGGCCGCCCATCCGTATCGCCTCGCTCTCGATTCGGGCCATCGTGCGCCTGACGTCGGCCTGGTCGGGCAGCGCACCCATCCGGTACAGCTCGGCGAAGCCACGGATGCTGACGAGCGGGGTGCGCAGTTCGTGGCTGGCGTCGGCTATGAAGCGCCGCATGCGGGCCTCGGATTCGGCGCGGGCGGCGAAGGCGGACTCGATCCGCGCGAGCATGATGTTGAGCGCGGTGGACAACCGTCCGGCCTCGGTACGCGTTGAGGCGTACGGCATCCGGTGCGACAGCGGGCGGCCGGCGGCGATCTCAGTGGCGGTGGCCTCGATGAGGTGCAGCGGGCGGAGTCCGGCCCCCATCGCGAACCAGCCGGCCAGGCCCAGCAGAGCCGCCACGACCGCGCCGATCAGCTGGAAGGCGGTGCGCAGGCTGTCGGTCGTGGAGGTCACGTCGTGGAGGGATGCGGCCACCACGATCCTCGCGGGGAGGGCGCCTGCGTGTCCGGTGGTCTGTTCGTTGCCGGACCGAAGCGGGTGCCGGGCGGTGGCCCCCGGGACGGGGAGGATGAGCACCCGCCAGTCGCTCTCGCCATGGTCACTGGGGATCTCGAAGGGTGTGCCGGTGCGGGCGCGCAACTGGGCGGCGTCCATGACCGGCCACTGTGGACGAGCATCACCGGGGGAGACCGGGACGCTCAGTTGCTGGGAGATCTTGCCGTCGGACGCGGCGAAGGCGACCACGTACTGGCTGGGCAGCCAGGGCTTGCTGAGGCCGTTGTTCTGCGTGTTCGACGAAGGCGGGCCACCGTTGGCGAGCCGACGCGCCAACGGACCTCCGTACCTTTTGAGCTGTTGGTCGACGCGCTGAACGAGATCGCCCCGAACGTAGCCGAGCACCACGGTGTCGCTCACGCCGAGGCCGACTACGACCAGCACGACGGACAGCACGACGAGCCGGGACCGCAGGGAGAGTGGCGACGGACGCCAGGCACGCGTCCAACGGGCCAATCCGATACGCATCGCGGTCATCCGTGCGGGGCGCGCAGCACGTAGCCGACGCCGCGTACGGTGTGGATGAGTTTGGGGGCGCCGTCCTCGCCGGAGTCGATCTTGCGGCGCAGGTAGGAGATGTACGACTCGACGATACTGAGGTCCCCGCTGCAGCCGTAGGCCCAGACGTGGTCGAGGATCTGCGCTTTGGACAGCACCCGGCCGGCGTTGGCCATGAGGTGTTCGAGCAGTCTGAACTCGGTGGGTGACAGCGGGACCGGGCGGCCGGAGCGCAGCACCTGATGGCCGACAGGGTCGAGTTCGAGGTCGTCGACCATCAGGGTGCCGTTGGTGTCCGGGCCGCCGGTGCGGCGCAGTATGGCCCGGATGCGCGCGATCAGTTCTTCCAGGCTGAAGGGTTTGGTGACGTAGTCGTCGCCTCCGGCGGTCAGGCCGCTGATTTTGTCGTCGGTGCCGTCTTTGGCGGTGAGGAACAGGACGGGTAGATGCTCGCGGCTGGCGGCTGCTGTCAGGTTGTAGGCGCCGGAGTCCTCACGCAGCCGCTTTACCACGGTGAAACCGTCCATGTCTGGCAGCATCACATCCAAAATAACCAGGTCAGGGGGTTCATTGGCCACCGCTGCCAGTGCTTCGGCACCTGTTGCCGCAGAGACCACTTTGAACCCGACGAAGCGCAGGGATGCCGCCAGCAGTTCCCTGATGTTGGGTTCGTCGTCGACGACCAGCAAACTGGCCTCGGGTGCATCTTTGGACATCTAGCCTCTTTATATGTACGAAAGGCTGAGCGCTACGCCTCACCGTCTACGCGCGGCATCAGCCCCTGGAACCGCCTCCGGCCTGCCCGCCTCCGCCGCCCCCTCCCATGGCGCCGCCCTCCGTCACCGTCGTGGCGGTGATGTCGCCGGAGGAGTTCTGGCTGCCGCGCACGGTGACGGTCTGGCCAGGCTTCAGGTCGGAGACTTTGCCGCTCGCGGAACGGCTGACCTGAGTGGACTCGCCGGTGGTCACCTTGATGATGGCGCCTTGGGGATCGCTGACGTAGATCGTGCTGCCATCGATCACCTTCACCGTGCCGACCGTCATCCCGCTTCCGCCGGCGGAGGCGCTGCCGGCGCCGGACGCCTGTCCGCCCGCCCCGCCGCCCTGGGCGCCCCCGGGGCGCCCGCCCGCCGCGCCCCCCGCCGGGGCACCGCCCGGCCCGGAGGAGCCGGACGACTGGCCCTTCTCCACCAGCACGCCGCCGGTGAAGGCCAGCGCCGCGATGACCGCGCTGCTCAGCAGCAGGGCGGGCCAGGGCAGTTTGCGCCGGGGCGGGGCGTTCAGCTCTGCACTGATGTCCCGCATGTCCGGAGGGTCTGCGAGCACGTCTTCGGGCTGCTCGGCGTAGTCGGGCCGGCCAACGGAATCGGGCGCGTCCGGGGTGCCGGGAGCCGTGCTGGGCAGCGGCTCGTCCGGCGGCGCCGGAGCGGGTTCGCGGGCGGCAGCCTTCACAAGGGGGCGGTGGCGGGCCATGTCCGGGTACTCCTGTCCATACGGTGGATCGTCGTCATCGCGGGGGCGGCGGCCGATGGCCGCCGCCGGGAGCGCTGGTGGTGTCGGGGGGTCATGCGGACCGGGTCATTCGTGCCGTAGCGCGTCGATGGGCCGCAGGCTCGCGGCCCGGTTCGCCGGGTAGCTGCCGAAGAACAGGCCGATGGCCACGGCAATCCCGAGGGCGCCGTAGACGGACGCCGGGATGATCACTGGTTTGATGCCGACGATGCTGAACCGGGAGCCCAGCACCCCGACGGCGACCCCCAGGCCGCCACCGATCAGCGACAGCAGTGTGGATTCGGTCAGGAACTGGCCGAGGATGACGCCCTTGGGGGCGCCGATCGCCTTGCGGATGCCGATCTCCCGGGTCCGCTCGGTCACGGTCACCAGCATGATGTTGGTGATGCCGATCCCGCCGACCAGCAGCGAGATGGCGGCTACCGCGCCGAGCAGGACAGTGAATGTGTCGTTGGTGGAAGCCTGGGTGGTCAGCAGGGTGGTTTGGCTGCTGACCCGGAAGTCCAGCGCGTTCGGGTTGGTGATGCCGTGCTTCCCCATCAGGACGGTGGTGATCTCGCTCTGTGCCGGGGTGGTCGCGTCGGCCGATACGGCTTGCACGAGGATCTGGTTGAGGGAGCCGAAACCGCTGAACGCGTTCTGCACGGTGGGCAGGGGTGCGATCACCACGTCGTCCGGGTCCTGGAATCCGCTGCCGCCCTTGGTGGCCAGTTCACCCACGACCGTGAACGGTGTGCCGCCGAGCACCATGATCTTGCCGACCGGGTCCACGGTGCCGAACACATTGGCGGCCGTGGTGGAGCCGATGACCGCGACCTTGCGGGAGTTGAGGACGTCGTCGTTACTGAAGTAGTCGCCCTTGGCAATTTTACTGTTGGACGCCTCGAAGTAGGCGGGGTAGGTGCCGACGACCTGGCCGATGGTGTACGAGGTGCCTTCGTAGACCGCGGTCTGGGAGGTGGTGACCTCGGGGGCGACGGACTTGATGCTCGGTGCCTGTTTGGGGTCGGCCAGGGCTTTGGCGTCGTCCACGGTGAGCGGCTTGATCGTGGTCGCGGTGCCTGAGCCGCCGGGACTGCTGCCGGAGGAAATCGTCAGCGAATTGGTGCCCAGCTTCTCAATGGAGTCCTTCACCGCCTGCGAGGAGCCGTTGCCGACCGCGAGCAGCAGGATGACCGCGGCGACACCGATGAGGACGCCGAGCATGGTCAGCGAGGAGCGCACCTTGTTGGCCGCCAGGCCCGCCACCGCGAACCGCAGAGTCTCGAAAGGATTCACTGGTGCGCACCCCAGGGCGCCGTACCCAGCAGCGCAGCCTGCTGCGCGGCCGGCCGGGCGGACTGCTGAGTGGTGTACTGGGCCTCGGCGAAGGCGTCCGGGTCCCGCAGCGCGGGCGGCGGGCCCTCCACCGGCGCCTGCCGTACGTCCCCGACGACCTGGCCGTCCACCAGCCGGATGACCCGCTTGGCGTGCCGGGCCACCTCGTCCTCGTGGGTGATCAGCACCACAGTGCGGCCCGTGGCGTTGAGCCGGTCGATGATGCCCAGCACCTCGTCGGTGCTGCGGCTGTCAAGGTTTCCGGTCGGCTCGTCGGCCAGCAGCATGGCCGGCGAGGTGACGAGGGCGCGTGCGACCGCGACGCGTTGCTGCTGGCCTCCCGAGAGCTGGTTGGGCCGGTGATCGAGCCGGTCGCCGAGCCCCACCACCGTGAGCGCGGCCACCGCCCGGCGGCGGCGCTCCGCCGCTTTCACTCCGGCGTAGGCCAGCGGCAGTTCGACCTGGGCGAGCGCGGTCGTGCGCGGCACCAGGTTGAACGACTGGAAGACGAAACCGATCTTGCGGTTGCGGACCAGCGACAACTGGCCCTCATCCAGCCCGCCCACATCGATACCGTCCAGCAGATACCGGCCGGAGGTCGGCACGTCCAGACAGCCCACAATGTTCATCAGGGTCGACTTGCCGGACCCGGAACTGCCCATGACGGCCACCAAGTCACCTTGCATCACTGTCAGATCGACCCCGGCCCGCTCGCCGGTGACCGGATCCACCGGTCCGGACAGCGCGTGCACTGCCCCTTCGCCCTCCCCGTAACTCTTCACCAGCGACCGCACCTCGATGACCGGTGCCGGACCCCACGGGCCCACCTCGGCCAACTCGGTCTCCGTCGTACGCCGTCGGGGCAGCAGCGGGCTCATCCCCGGCCTCCGCCGCCGCCACCGGCGCCGCCGCGACCGCCGCCACCGCCACCGCCACCGCCGCCGGGGAATCCGCCACCGGGGAATCCGTTGTTGCCCGTGGAAGCGACACTCTTGATCTGCACCTGCTGGCCCTCGGTCAGGCCGCTGGTGATCTCGTCGTCGGTGTCACCCTGAAGTCCCACGGTGACGCTGACGACCTGGGTGCTGCCGTCCTTGTTCACCACCGTGACGCTGCGGTTCGCGCCCGTACCGCTGACAGCGGCGGCCGAGACATGCAACGCGTTGGATGCCTCACCGGTGACCACTTGGACGTTCGCGCTCAGCCCGGTCCGCAAGTCGGCGGTCGAACCGTTGATGGCAAGGGTGGCCGCGTACTGCACGGCGGTGCTGCTCGATCCCCCCGACCCGCCGCTGCTGCTACTGCTGCTGCTGGTCGACAGCGAACTGACCGAGAGCACCTTGGCGTTGAGGACCTTCTCCGAGTCGGCGTTCAAGGTCACCGTGGCGGCCTGTCCCTCCTTCAGCTTCAGCGCGTCCGCCTCGGAGAAACTGGCCGTCACCTGCATACCGGTGGGGTTGGTGATGACGACGAAGCCACTTGGAGTCGACGTGGACGTCGACGTGGAGGACGAGGAAGACGAGGAAGACGAGGAACCGCTGCTGGAGCCCGAGCCGCTCGTACCGGAGACGGTCTCGCCGACCGCGCCCTCCACCGACGCCACCGTGCCGCTGACCGGGGCGGTCAGTACCGTGCCGTCCACCGCTTGCTGCGCCGTGTCCAACGCGTTCTGGGCCTGTGCCACCTGGGCCTCCGCCTGGGCGACCGCGGACGGATCGACCGTCGTGCTGGGGGAGGGATCGGACTGGGCGCCGGAACCGCTGACCGGCTGGCCGTCCTCGGCCTTGGCCAGATCGGCCTCGGCGGCGGTCAGGGCTGCCTTCTGCTCAGTGAGGCTCTGTTCGGCCGAGGTCGGATCGACCTTTGCCAGCACCTGCCCCTTGGCGACCTTGTCACCGGGTTGGACCTTCACCTCCGTCAGGGTGCCGCCGGTGGTGAAGTTGGCTCCGGCGTCACTGGGGGAGACAAGTGATCCCGAGCCGGAGACCGTTGCCAGGACGGTGCCCTTGGCGACCGTCACCGTACGCGAGCCCGTGGGGGCCGTGGCGGTGCTGTCGCTGTTGATCGCCGTATAGGCACCGGTGCCGGCTCCCACGAGCGCAACGCCGAGTACCAAGTTCACCATGACGGCCTTGCGCGGCCGTGGAAGCACTCTCATGGCAGAGAGACTGACCGCCCAGCTTGTCGAAACCCTGGCAGCTTTCTGTGAGCTTCCTGGGGGCCGCCGCCCGTTGCGGCCGCCCGTCTCCTGGTACGAAGTGGCTCCTTATGGTGCGAAATCGCCCAAGCGATGCCCGTGCGGTGGATCCGCGTTCCCAGCTAACTCCTTGGTTTCTCCCAGCCCGCTGCCAAACGGCTGGGGTTGAGTAACGCGGCGGTGGTACGCCACCAGCCCATTACCGCTCCCCAAGGAGACCGGCCATGTTCCGCACCACTCGCTGTGCCGCGATGTCCGCGGCGATCGTCGCCACCGGCGCTCTGCTTCTCAGCGGCTGTTCGTCATCTTCCGCCGGTACGTCGGCCGAGGCCGCGCCGTCGGCCTCCGCGTCCGGCGGTGCGCAACAGATGGATGCCTACCGGCAGTGCCTCTCGGAGCAGGGGGTCACACTCCCCAGCGGCCGGCCCAGCGGCCGGCCCAGCGGCGGCGCCGGTGGTGGCGGAGCCGGTGGCGGCGGCCGCGCCGGTGGTGGCGGCGGTGGCTTCGGCGGGGGCCAGTCGGCCGATCCGGAGTTCCAGAAGGCGCAAGAGGCGTGCGCGAGCCTGCGTCCGCAGGGTGGCGGTGGCGGCAACGCGGACGCGTCGGCCATCAGCGCGTTCACCAGCTGTATGAAGGACCACGGAGTCGTGCTGCCCTCCGCGTCACCCGGCTCCCAGGGCAATCCTGTGAGCGGCCTGAACACCGCCGACGCCAAGACCGCCGAGGCGTACACGTCCTGCCAGGCTCTCCTTCCCCAGCGCCCCTCGGGCCAACCCGCGGCGACCCCGAGCGCGTCGTCCTGACGCCGGCGTTCCTGGTATCCCGACATGCCCGCGCGCCAGGCGGCCCGGAGGGTCGACACCTCCAGCCGGAACCGGAACGTAATTTTCGCGGGCATCACGCTCGTACTCCTCGTGACGACGCTCGTGTTGGCGCACGGTGCCGACGGGTGGACCGGAGGCGCGGCCCGCGCCGCGGACTCCTCCGGGTCGCCCGGATCGTCGGCGTCGGCGTCACCGGCTTCACCGTCGTCGCCGGCGTCGCCGTCGCCGTCACCGTCGCCGAGCGCCAGCCAGGTGTCCGAGGACCGGAACAAGGCACTCACCGAACGGCTTCAGGAGCTGGACGCGGACGGGGCCTCGCTGTCCGTCGCCGTGCTCGACCTCTCGGACGGACGCACCGCCCAGTACAACGTGAAGTCGGGGCTGACCTACGACACCGCGAGCATCGTCAAGGTCGGCATACTGGCGACCCTGCTGCTGCAGGCCCAGGACGACGGGCGCGCACTCACCTCGCGGGAGAAGTCGTACGCCGTCCCCATGATCACCAACAGCGACAACGCCGCGGCGACCGCTCTGTGGCAGATCGTCGGCGGCTCGGACGGACTGAACGCCGCCAACAAGCGCCTGGGCACCAACGGCAATTGGGGACTCACCCAGACCACCGCCGCCGACCAGATAACGCTCCTGTCCCAGGTGTTCGGGAAGTCCTCCGTACTCACCGCCGACTCGCGGAACTACATAGGCGATCTGATGAGCCAGGTATCGGACGCACAAAGCTGGGGGGTCTCCGCGGCGGGTGACACCACAGGTCTCAAGAACGGCTGGCTGCAGCGCAGCGCGACGGGTCTGTGGGACATCACCAGCATCGGCGACGTGACCATCGGAGACGCCCCCTGCCTGCTCGCCGTGCTGTCGAAGGGCAACACCGGGATGGACACCGGAATCTCCGTCGTCGAGAAGGCGGCGAAAGCGACCGCGTCCGTGATGGAGCAGGAACCGTGAGACGGCGCCGGACCGGCCGAAGCCGGGGCGACTCCGGCCCGGACCGGCCGCGTTCAGGCCACGGCGTCTCCGGCCCCCGCCGCGGGGGCCGAGACGGCCGTACCCGGCACCGCGATCAGTGAGCGATGCGGGCCAGGAGCAGGTTCGGGTCGCTGTGGGTGAGATAGGCCGCGCTCGCCACGTACAGGGTCCTACCGCGCACCGCGAGAGAGGTCGGGTTGGACAGCCCGTCCTGCGCGGTGACCCCCCGTCCGGTGCGTGCCGTCGGGCTTCCCCAGAGCGATGGCGCCCGCGAAGCTCTGCGCCGCCAGGATCGTGTCGCCCTGCCCGACGAAGGTGAGGTCGTCGATGCTCGTCAGGCCCTCGGCCTCCGTTGTGACGACACGAACCGCCACGCTTCCCAGCGGCCCGGCAGACTGACTTTCACACAAGTAGGAGCCCAAACGACGAGATCCCGTTCAGACGGAGACCGTCTGAACGGGATCTCGTGAACAGTTCGCGTTTGTGGGGTGTTCACGAGTGGGGCTGACGTGCGGCGACAAGAGGCCCTGAAGATCGTTCCCCGCGCCCTCGAAGATCGCTCCCCGCCCGCTTCACGTGACGTTGGCGCCACGAGTGTGAGCGAACAGTGCTCGGTCTTCGGCTACATGCTCTGTTCGATCTCCTGCATGCGGGCGCGAGCATCGCTGAGAAGGGCCTTGAGCCGAGGTGTTGCGAGAGCGTCGAGGTTCGGATGTGTCATGCAACGGTCGTACGTCCTCTTCGCGGTGGCCAGAATCTCGGGAGTGGACCCATGTATGCCTACGCCGGGGCAGATTTCGGGATGCCTGTGTCGCACAGTGAGGATCTCGGCCGCGATGAGGAAGCTCTGGAACGCGAAGAAGATCGACCGACGTCGCCCGGTGATCGCGGTCTCCGCCTCGTTTTCCGGCATATCGAGCAGTCGATAATCAGGGTGGTGCGTGTGCCGTAGGGCGTCCAGGTAGAGGACGGTGTGGGCGAACTCGTGGACCAGGCATTCGATGACGTCCTGCGTGCTCCACTCTGGCAAGGGGTTTATGTAGACGAGCCCGACCCCGTCGAAGGAGGAACCGCTGCCCGGCTCCTGCGGGAGCGTCATGACGAATACCTGGTTGACCACGAGATCGAACAGCGGGGCGAGTTCCGGCTCGCTCCCGCACAGGACGCGGAATCCCTCCTCGACTCGGTCCATGGCCCGTTCCACCGCCGAAGAGTCCTCCGGCACCACCGCCATGTCCGGTGCGTCAGGACTGCGGAACCAGCCGCTCAACTCCGTCCGCCGTGATCCGTCGCGGACGAATTCGGCGCGCTCCACGGTCTTCGATGGAACCTTGGGCTGCTGGACGGCAAGGTACGCCTGGTAAGCGGCCTTGACTGCGGGAAGCGAGATGCTGCGGCGGTCGAGGTAGGGAGCGGAGAGTGTGACGACGTCCTGGAGACCTTCTTCGGGACCTCGGAGAAAAAACATTGTCCTCCTTCTCTCGTTCAGGAGCCCAGTGCGCCAGGACGAATAGCATCCAACTGCTTTCCCGTTGTTTCGAGTAGTTCCCGGAGTCGAGGGCTGGCAAGGTGATCGATGTTCGGGAGAGCGAGAACAGATTCGAGAGCCATAAGTGACTTTTCGCGCATATTCCGCGATGGCGGATGTATGCGAAACTCCATACGGTGACCGTGATGGGCTTCTCGCAACTGAAGCAGCTCACTCGCCACGAAGACACTGTGCACGGAGGCGAAGAGTGAGCGTTTCTCGTTCCTGATCGCAGAGTTCACGAGATTCTCTTCACGATCCAGTTCATCGTAGTGCGGGTAGTGGGTAAACCGGCGCTCGTCGAGCATGACGAGCGTGTGGGTGAGTTCGTGCACGTACGCCTCGACCAGGTCCTCAGTAGCCCAGGTCGCGAGCGGGTATACCCACATAACGCCGAGTGCGGCGCGTACGGTCATGCTGCCGGGGATGGGGCTGGCCGGAGTGGAGAAAATCGACTTCACAGCCATCTGGAAGAGCGCGGAGAGTGCAGTGTCACACTGGGCGAGCCGCTTCAGTCCCTCCTCGAAGAAGGCGACCTTCCCGTCATCCATCGATGACGCTCCCGCTACCGCGTATTCCTCTTTTTCCGCCGAGCTCCCGTGCAGGCCGAACAGGTCGGCCAGGAATCGCGCCTGGGATTCGTCACGCACCAGGAAGGTATCGGCGGTGGGGGTGCTGGGTACGTCCGGCTGAAGGTCGGCAAGGTAGCCGCGATAGGCCCGTGCGACGGTCCTCTCGGTGAGCGGTTCACCCTCCGGCAGGTGAGGCTGGGCAAGCACCATGAGCGTTTGAAGGTTGGTGGCAGCGCCTCCGAGGAAATACACGCCTGATCAGCTCCTCACTCGCCGCCCGGGACGGTCACCGGCCAACGGTTCTTCCGGATCAGCCGCTCCACTTCTTGCCGACAGCGATTCAGGATTTCCAGTGCATGCGGGGTGAGAAGATCCCGGGTCGCCGGAAGGCTGATGTCCCTGATGGCATCCATGGTTCCCTGCGCCATGGCCGGCGAGAGAGGGTGAAGTACGACAGAGTCCGGGTGCCCGAGGATTTCCTCGCGCGCGAGCAGAACGTCTGCAGCGACAATCACACTGTGGTACGCCTTGTCCAGGGGACGGACCGTCTTGCGGATTGCGGAAGTGACCCAGTTGTCTCGTTTGAGGAGTTCCGGGTAGGACGTGAAGAGTCCGAACCGACACTCATCCAGGAAGAGCAGAGTGTGATTCAGTTCATGTATCAGAAATTCCTGGAGATCGCGGTCGTCCCACGAGTCCCTCGGGTCGACCCAGAGGACACCGACTGCACCACTGGTGGTTCCTCCGCCGGCGATCTCACTGGGCGCTTGGAAGACCGCGTTCACGGCCAGCGGCCAGAATGCGGCGAATCCCTCGTCCCGCCGAGCGATCGAATCCGCGCATTTTCGGGTCCAAGCCAACGCCTTCTGCGCGTCTGCCTCTAACACCGCAGAGGATTCGTTCACGGTTCCGAACTGGTAGCGGGTGTCGGTCAGGGCCGAGTCCGCGCTGAAGATGCCCAGATACTCCAGGGTCCGATGCGTCTCCTGGATGTACGCAGGCTCGTCACCTGTTTCGGACGGGACGCTGGGCTGCACGGTGCGCAGGAAAGATCGGTACGCCTCCTTAAGGACAGGAAATGTCACCGTCTGCCCCTTGCTGATGAAAGGGAAGGCGAGTGTGGTGATTGTCCTCAGGTTTTCTTCAGCTCCGAACAGATGCAGCATGGATTCTCCTCACCTCAGCGTCCGCAGAAGGCTTTGGGGGTGCGATCGCGGGCTGCCACCGCAGGGTTTATTGATCGAATCACCCTGCGGCGGCAGCCCGCTTGGGCTCAGCCCTGGTCGGCGGCGAACATCTGCAGCCGGTACTTCTTGGCGTCACCGCTCGTCTCGCTCATGGCGGCGGAGGACGCCTGGGCCTGCGTGATGTCCTCGTCGGTGATCGTGGAAGCGATCTTCTGGAGGAGGTCGTCCATGGAATTCACTCCTTTCGGGACTGGGAGTTGGTGGGCGGCACTCTGTGTCCGGACATGTGTTGCCGCCCCAAGACTCTCCACGAAACAGGGACCGTTCAAAGCGTAATTACAGGGCGAGAGTCGGATGGGGCGTCGCGGTCATACTCGCTGGTCACGTGGGAGGCAGTACAAGCGGAGGATCGACTTTGGCTCGCTGCCCCGGCATTGTGCTGCGCGGAAAGGCGCAGGTGCATGTGTGCTTGACAGCGTCAGGGTGTGGGGTCGACAGCCAGCTCGTGGACCGCGTCCGGTTCGACGATCTTTCGGACTTTCCACATGCGTGATACACCGATCGACCAGATGACCGCATAGACGATGGCGAACAGCGCAAGGAGGCTGGTGGTGTCGGGCATACCGATGGCGACCGCGAGGGGAGCCACGGTCAGGGACGACACGCCCTGGAACGCGGAGGAGAGGCCGAAGACGAGCACCATGACCCGCCCGCGAATGTGGTCTGGAGTCGTCACCTGGAGACCGTTGACGGCGAGAATCGCACACCCGCCGACACCGATGTGGCCGATCAGGGCCGCGGCCATGCCCGGGCCGAGGCTTGTGGCGTGGGCCAGGGCAAGGTATCCGAGGCCGAAGAGCACCAGGGCGGCTCCGGCCACGTGCAGCCGTCGGCGCACCGACCCAGCGGTGAGCCGTCTACCGAGGAAGGGGCCGAGGACAGCGCCGAGCCCTTGTGCCAGATACAGGACTCCTACACCGGCGTCACCGACGTGAAAGCGGTCGAGGGCATAGGCCGGCAGCAGGCCGACCATGCCATAGCACAGACGCAGTCCTACGGTCAGCCAGAGCAAGGCGGCCACCACCGGGGTGGTCCGTACGAAGGTCCAGAGTTCGGCGGTGTCGGCCAGTACCCGGATACGGCCGGTCGTCATTGCCTTGGAGAACGGGCGCTTGATCCTCGCGATGAGCAGCGCGGAGACGGCGAAGGACACACCGTCGATGAGGAGAGTGGCCGAGGTGCCCCATACCGCGGTGACCACGCCTCCCAGTCCGGCTCCCACGAGCAGGCCCGCCGAGTAAAGGCTGCCGAGCAGGGTCTGGGCCAGCGGGAGTTCGCGAGAGGTGACGAGGTTCGGCAGGGCTGCCTCAGGGATCGGGCCCGCGACAGCGGCCGACACGGACAACACGGCCAGGCAGCCCAGGGCCAGCGGGACAGAGCCTGTGTGAAAGGCGGCCAGCAGCCCGACGACCGGCGCGATCGCACCCAGGTCGCATGCGATCCGCAGGCGTTGCCGGTCGAATCGGTCAGTGAGCGGGCCGATCAACGGCAGCAGCAGGACCCCCGGGAGGGAGTTGACGGCGAACAGCAGTGCCGTCCAGCCCGGCGAGCCCGTGCGTTGGTAGACGAAGCTGCTCAGGGCGACGAAGGTGAACCAGTCACCGGTCAGGCTGAGCGCGGAAGCGCAGAAGAGGCGTCGGAAGTCGGCATTGTCACGCAGTAGCGCGACCAGACTTCCGTGAGAGCGGCGGCGTGCGAATAACACCCGGTGACTCCAGCGGTGATGGCGTCCCGAACGATGACCGGGACGAACGACGGAGATGACGTCGTGTGTGCTCCAGGGCCTGAGGAGCGGCCGTGGAACATCCGCTGACTAGTCACAGAGGCGATGCATGGCAGGCATGTTACTACTGGCGCCTCCGCTTACGTCCGGAGGCTACGAGAAGTGCGCTTGGCCGACGATCTTGCCAGTCGTAGCCGGTGAGCACGAAGTCTGGTGGCACATCTGGCCCGCGTTTATCGGCCCAACTGCCAGACGTGGTTTGGCGTTTGGGTGTCTGGGACGTCTGGCGTTCCCTACGATGTCTGGCGTCGCGCCTGTGGCGCCGATAGGTCGGGAGGGCAGATGGGTTTCGCTGGCATGGACGAGGCTGCTGCGGCGCCTGGGTTGCGGACGGCCGTGGACTTCTACACCCGCAAGGCAGATCAGCTGCGGCAGCGCCGGCGCGACCTGGAGGTTGAAATGGCCTCTGTGCAAGCCGAGTTGGACAAGACGTGCACGACATGCGACCAGCTTGCCGGGGCACTTGACGAGATCCTCGCCCAGACCTCCCAGACCTCGGGCTCCGGCCAGGAACAGGACCCCGGCGAGGGGGAGACCGCGGAGAGCCCGGCTGGTGAGGATTGCGATCCCTCCGTCCCAGCCCCCGCTGCGGCCGAGTCCGAGTCGGCCGATGGGACAGCTGGTGGCCGGCAGGAACGCAGGCCCGGCAAACCCCGGGCTTCGGCTGCGAAGAAGACGGCGTCGAAAGCGAAATCCGGCGAGGTGATGCAGGCCATCGAACAGCTGCTGGCGACGTCCGGGGAACCGATGCACGTCACGAAGATCACCGAGGCTCTTGGTCGTCCAACGGACGGAAAAGCGGGGACGGCTGCGGTGGAGACGATCCGTGCGACGTGCAAGCGGCTGGTCGGGCACGGGCGGGTCGCCGAGGTGGAGACAGCCGTGTTCGAGATCGCCCGGAGCGCTGCGGGCGGGGTGGCGGATGAGCCTAGGCCCGCTGGCGGCGCCGGGCTGAAGGGAGCCGCCTGACGACTCCGGCATCAAGAGCTGTCCCCTCCTCCCGTTTGCAGGGAGGAGGGGACGGGTTCCGTTGAGCTTGGACCCTCTTCGGAACCTTCGACGTGGACCCATTGGTAGTGGCTCACGCGCTCTCCCGAGGTTAGAGCAACCGTGCTCGCCTCGGGGGGTGCGTGGCCTATTTCGTCGTTCCCGGCAGTTGCTGTTATTCGGGGACGGGAAGGCCGGTTTCAGTGGTCGGGATGCGTTCCGCCTCGGGGCGGATACAGCGGCACGGCAAGGAAGTTCTCCAGGCGGGCGACGGTGGCGACGTCGGGCCAGCAGCGACCGGCGAGCAGGTCGGCGATGGCCTGCCGGTTGACCCCGGCACCGGCGGCGGTCCGCCGCAGACTCCGCTTCTGGTCCTTGAGGGCGTTCGCGAGGGCGCGGGCGATGACCTGGACGACGGCGGCGCCGGGGTCGGTCAGCTCTGCGTGGGGCCAGGTTTCCGGATCGCGGGCAAGCTCGCGCGGCGGTGTTCTCCGGGCCATGCCTCCGACCATGCTGATGCACTCCTTTACGTGAAGATCGGCTTCAATCCCTTCACTGGCTGCTTGACCAGCCGGTGGGATTGGTCCGTGACGCTGAACTCGCAGGTCTCCGCCCGTATCCGCCGCTACCGCCCCCGCCTGCCGCCGGAGCGGTGGGGGCCGGTCGCGGACCAGGTGAGGGCCACCGTCACGGCGGCGGCCCCGGCCACCTGCTACGAGGCGGGGCATCTGCTGCATGTGGTGGGCCGACTCGCCGTGTGGGCCGACAGCACCGGTCTGCCGCGCGATCCGGGGCTGTGGATGCGGACCGAGACCATCGACGCGTTCATCCTCCGTGGGCTCAGGGGCAGGCCGGGCAGCACGGCGCAGACCTTCCGGACCTGGCTGCGCCGCACCCGGGAGGCGCTGGTGTGGGTGCAGCGCGGGGAGGCCCCACCAATCCGGATCGCAGCGGATCGCCGACCCCAACCACCGTACGAACTGGGCGAGTTGAACCGGTTGCGGAGCTGGGTGGAGCTGCTGCCGGGCCGGGCCCGGCTGGACGGGCTGGCGCTGATGGCGCTCACCGCGGGCTGCGGCCTGGCCCCGGGCGAAGTGCCCGCCGTACGGGGCAGCGATCTGCGCGTCACCGCCCAGGGCATGGTTGTTCTCGACGTGCCCTGGCTGGGGCGGCTGGTGGCCTGTCGCTCCGGGTGGGAGCAGACGCTGGCCGAACTCGCCCAGGTCGCCGGGGACGGCTACCTGTTCCGGCCCGGCCGCAAGGTCGAGGCTGCGAAGA
Source organism: Streptomyces sp. NPDC000880 (assembly GCF_053599675.1). Classification (NCBI taxonomy): domain Bacteria; kingdom Bacillati; phylum Actinomycetota; class Actinomycetes; order Kitasatosporales; family Streptomycetaceae; genus Streptomyces; species Streptomyces sp. NPDC000880. The sequence goes on from NZ_JBSFMS010000002.1 coordinate 68,938, forward strand.
ACCTGGTGAGTTCCTGGCCCGCCCGCCACCGGCCGCACCTGGGCCTGCCCCCGCTGGCGGCCCGGCGGCTGCGGACCACGTGGATCGTGGACCTGCTGCGGCAGCGGATCGATCCGGCCTTGGTCGCGGATGCCGCGGGCATGCGCTCGGCTGCGGGCCTGGCTCCCTACTTCCACTGGGTACCTCCGCTCGGCCCCGAGCAGGCCGCCGCGCTGCTGCGCGGACCCCGGCCGTGATGCGCCGCCCGCAGGCACCCGACGATCCGGAGATCCGGATCCGGTGGCTGCGGCCCAAGCCGCCGCTGAGCGGGGCGGCGAAGATCCCCGACTCCAAGGTCGGCCAGCTGCTGACCCTCCTGGACCGCTCCGGCATCCCCGAGGAACTGGAAGAACTCCTCAAGAACCGTCCCGGCCCCAAGGGGGTACGCCCCCGGGTGGTACTGGCCGGTCTGCTGCTGTCGGCGTACTACACCGGCCGGGCCACCGTCGCCGACGCCTGGCGCATCCTGCACTACGGCCTCGAGCCCAGAGCACGTGGCTGGCTGAACATCCCCGACCGGCCTCCCGCCGGGCCCGCCGCGCGCATCGCGTCCAGCAAACAGCTCTACCGGGGCCTGGACACCATCACCACCGCCCTGGACCCGGTCCGCCACGACCGGCGCTCCCGACTGCCCCAACGCCATGCCGACTTCCACGCCGCAATCTGGGACAGCCCAGACGGACGCACCGCCGCCACCCGCCTCCAGACCCTGGCCAACCGCCTGGTCCTGGCCACCGTTCGCATGGCCCACCAGCGCGGACACCTGCGCGGCTGGAACGGTGACGTCGGCGTGGACGCCACCTCGGTTCCCGTCGTGGCCCACCCGACAGCCGTCGGCGCGGCACCGCCTCGGTGGAGATCACCGCAGGCTGGCATTTCAAGGGCGGCAGCGGCGAGAAGACCTTCGGCTACAGCGCGACCCTGGCCATCGCCGCCCACCACCGCGACCATGACGACAACCCGCCCAAGGCATACCCCCAACTGTGCCTCGGCTTCGAACTCGACACCCCCACCGTCCGCACCGGGCCCAACGCCGTCACGATCCTGACCCAGCTCGCCGAACTCGGTCTGCCCGCCGGGATCCTGGCCGCCGACCGCGCCTACACCGGCTGCAGCCCACCCACCTTCCAGAGCCCCGTGCGGCGCCTCGGCTACCGGCTCGCCCTGGACTACAAGGTCAAGGAACGTGGCCTGCAGGGCAGTTGGCAAGGAGCCCCGCTCGTCGACGGATCGCTTCTGTGCCCGCTCACCCCCGCCCCTCTCATCCACGCCACCACCGGCGCCGACGACGACACCGTCCGGCTTCGCAGCGACGAACTCCGCGAGAAGATCGAAGCCCGCGAGCCGCACCACCTCAAACTCAAGCAGGGACCCGACCCACGCGGGGCGATCCGCCTCCACTGCCCGGCCTCCGGCCCCTCCCCGACGGTCAACTGCCTCCGCCGCGACCGGCTGCGGCCCCGCACCCCCGCCGCTTCGGCGATGCCCGTCCGGGTGATCAACCTCAGCGAACCTCCGGCCCGGATCCTCCCCGCGGCGGCCCGCCCCACCATCCACATCCCTGACGCCGAGCACTTCGCGCCACCGCCAGCTGAAGCGATGCCCCGGGTGTGCTGCGCGGGCTCCATCACCGTGCCCGCCGACGCCAAGGCCGACTGGCGTCTGGCCAAGTACCGCCAGGACGTGCACTACCTGCATACACCCTGGCTGAACACTTATCGGCCTATTCGTAGCCATAACGAGGGGGCCAACGGCCGTTTCAAGAGCGGGACCCTCGACATCGGCAACCCCAAGCACCGGCCCGCCCCCGGACAGGTCACCCAGACCCTTCTCCTCGCGGTCATGCTCACCGTCGCCAACCTGACCGTCCTGGAGACCTGGCTCACCGAACGCGCCGGCCCCGACGAACTCGCCAACGCCGACTTCGAGGCCGCAGGCCCACTGCCCCCGAATACCGTCCCGGCCATCGCCCCGTCGGCAGACCTCACCGGACGGCACCCGCCTCCGCGCATGACCTGACGTCAGACCCGCACGACAACCACAGCCGACCACCGCGCGCCGACCCCCCAGGCCGGCGCGCACAGCCATGCCCGTACACCTGCCACAACCCCCGCGACACCGGCCACGACGCCACGACGTGCGCACCCAGACCTCCCAACGAGCCCAGAAACGACGAAATCCCGTCCGATCGAAGTGATCGGACGGGATTTCGTGAACCGCTTACGAGCTAACTCGTGAACGGTCCGTTTGTGGACCTGTGGGGATTTGAACCCCAGACCCCCTCGATGCGAACGAGGTGCGCTACCAGACTGCGCCACAGGCCCTTGCAACGAGTGAAACTCTAGCATCCCCGTTGGGGTGCTTGGAAATCCGTTCCGGCGCTGGTCACGCGCCGGTCACCAGCTCACTCGTTGGCGGCGCGGGGCCTGTCCTCGTCCGCGTACTGATCGAAGAGCGGGGTGCGTCCGCGCTCGCGCGCACGCCTGGGCGCGGGAGTGCGCCGGCTCGGCGCGGGGTCGGCAGGCGCGGCCGGCGCGGAGGTCGGCTCCGCCGTCGAGGAGCGGGCAGCGCTCCAGGTCTCGGGGTCGCTCACGTCCACGCCGCTCGTGGCGCGCGGGGCGACCGGCGCGGTGACGTACGTCGGCAGCGGGACCGGGACCGGCTCCCAGCTGTCGCCGCGCGCCGGCCCGCGTTCGCGCTGCTGGTCGACCCACTCCGCGTGGTCCGTCTGCTCGACCAGCGCACGGCGGCCCGCCTCCTGCGGGGAGAGCGCGCCGCCCGGTTCGGGCTCGGTGCGTGCCGCGGGCTCCTCGTCCGGCTCGGCGGTGGCCGCCGCGTCCGGGTGCCGGCGGGGACGGTTCTCGCGCAGCCGCTGCGCAGCCGCCTCGGCCCGGCGACGGTCCATGGTGAACGCGAAGCGCCGGCGCTCCTGGGTGCGCAGATGGACGATGTACGCGCTGAGAAGTACGGCGGGGACGGCCGGGGCCCACAGGAAGCCGAGTCCGCCGACCGCGGCGACAATCGCGCCGAGAGTGAAGGCAATGAAGAGGACCACGGTGGTACGTCTGCGGCGGGCCAGGACCTTGGTGCGCCGGGCGCGCTCGGCGGCGGAGCCGTTCGGCCGCGGACGCGGACGCGGCACCGGGCGTCGCGCCTGGGCCGGGACGGGCGCCGGGCGGCCCGGCATGTCCATCGGGGCTTCGGTACGGGCCGGGGGCGCGGCGAAGGCCCGGACGTCCACGGAACTCAAACGGTCCGTGGCGGCATCCGGGTTCGCCTCGGGCTCAGCCTGCTCAGCGGTGCGTTCCCGCAGCTCCTTGGCGTACCGGCGCTCCATTGCACCGCGTCCGGACAGCAGCCGGATGGCGGTGGAGAAGCGTTCCGTCGGACGAGCTTCATTGAGCTCGTCCTGCCTGCGGAGCCACATCGGCACCAAGTAGGCGGCCCAGGCCCCGACAATGACTGCGTAGATGAGGCCGCTGCTGCTCACGCATCACACCGTAGAGGGATTCGCGCAAGGGCATCCGCCAATTGGCCCGGTGTGTCGCACGAACTGGCTGATATCACGGACTTTTTTTGTGATTGTTCAGATCGGAACATGGTCGACAGCGATCATTTTCGAACGTTTATTTTATTTCCCGTGATGTTCCGGGTCGTGCCTGGTGCCAGCGGCGGAGGAGCCCTTGGGGCACCTCTTCGGCCGTGAGGGCGAACACGAGATGGTCCCTCCACGCACCGTCGATGTGGAGATAACGAGGGCGCAGTCCCTCTTCGCGGAATCCGAGTTTCTCCACGACCCGGCGACTGGGGGCGTTCTCGGGCCGAATGCAGACTTCGATGCGGTGCAGTCCGACCGCGCGGAAACAGTGGTCGACGGCGAGCGCGAGGGCAGTCGGCATGACCCCGCGCCCCGCGATCTCCCGGTCCACCCAGTAGCCGACATGGCCCGAGCACATCGAGCCCCAGGTGATCCCGGCGACCGTCAACTGGCCCACCAGTCGGCCCTGGTACTCGATCACGAAGGGGAGCATCCGGCCCGCGTTGGCCTCGGTGCGCAGATGGCGGACCATCTGCCGGTACGTGGGCCGGTGCGCGACGGGCCCGCCCGGTGCGGGCGGCGGAATGGTCGCCTCCCAGGGCCGCAGCCAGTCGCGGTTGCGCCGGTTCACCTCGCGCCAGTTCCGCTGGTCGCGCAGCTTTATCGGGCGGAGGACCACATCGCCGTCCGCCAGGATCACCGGCCAGGAGTGGGCGTTCAGCTTGGGCTCCCGGGAGTCCCCCCGGACGGAGTCTGGGGGTGGTCGCCGCCGCGGATCTGGTCGACGGCATGGAGCAGCAGCAGCTCCAGTACGGCCAGTCCGTCACGCACCCCGCCGGTGGAGCCCGGCAGGTTGACGATCAGGGTGCGTCCCGCGACTCCGGCGAGCCCCCGGGACAGCGCCGCGGTGGGCACCTTCTCGCGTCCGTACGCGCGGATCGCCTCGGGGATTCCGGGGATCTCGTGGTCGAGCACCCGCCGGGTGACCTCGGGGGTCTTGTCGGTGGGCGAGATGCCGGTGCCGCCGGTGGTGAGGATGACGTCGTACGCGGCGGCCACCCCGTCCCGCAGGGCCTGCTCGACCGGGTCGCCGTCCGGGACGACGCGCGGCCCGTCGACCTGGAAGCCGAGCGCCGCCAGCCCCTCGGCGAGGATCGGGCCGCCCGTGTCCTGGTACACACCGGCGGCCGCGCGGTTGGACGCGGTGACGACCAGGGCCCGCCGGACCGCGTCGGTGCCGGACGGCGGCCGGCCGTGCGCCGGATCAGGCGCGTGCTCCGCCTGCCCGGGTGCCGAGGGATCGGGTGCCGAGGGATCGGGGCGCGGCCCGTGGCTGTGGCCGTACACCTCTCCGGCCCGTGGCGCCGGACTCATGACCGGCTCCAGTCGCCGGACTTGCCGCCCGTCTTCCCCTCGACGCGGATGTCCGTGATCACCGCACCCTTGTCGACGGCCTTGACCATGTCGATGACGGTGAGCGCGGCGACCGAGACGGCGGTGAGGGCCTCCATCTCTACGCCCGTACGGTCGGTGGTCTTCACCGTGGCGGTGATCTCGACGGCGTCGTCCGCGACCGCCAGATCGAGGGTGACGCCGGAGACCGCGAGCGGGTGGCAGAGCGGAATCAGATCGGGGGTGCGCTTGGCGCCCATGATGCCCGCGATACGGGCCGTCGCCAGCGCGTCGCCCTTGGGCACGCCCTCGCCCCGCAGCAACTCCACGACCTGCGGTGACACCAGGACCCGGCCGCTGGCCCGGGCGGTGCGTGCGGTGACGTCCTTTCCGGAGACGTCGACCATACGGGCCGCCCCCGCGTCGTCGATGTGCGTCAACCTGCCTTGCGTACTCATTTTGCTGTGGCGCTCCCAGTCCTGGCCCCTCAGGGCCTGTGTGGGCAGAAACGGTACCGCCACCGTATGCAGGTCACCCCAGGAGGACCACTTCCACCTCCGCGCCCGGCTCGGCCGAGGTGTCGGGCTCCGGGACGACGATCAGGCAGTCGGCATGGGCGAGGGCCGCGATCAGATGGGAGCCGGAACCGCCGACCGGGGAGACGGTGCCCGACTCGGGGTCGTACACACCGCGCAGGAACTGCCGCTTGCCCGCGGGCGACGACAGCGGCTCGTCGGCCTTGAGCACGGCGCGCACCTTCGGGCGGTGGACGTCCCTGAGCCCCATCAGGGCCCGGATCGCGGGACGTACGAACAGCTCGAAGGAGACGTACGAGGAGACCGGATTGCCCGGCAGAGCCAGCAGCGGGGTGTGCTCCGGGCCGATCGAGCCGAAGCCCTGCGGTTTGCCGGGCTGCATGGCGAGCTTGCGGAAGTCGATCCCGCTGCCCGGCACGTCCGCGTCGCCCACGGAGGCGAGGGCCTCCTTGACGACGTCGTACGCGCCGACGCTCACGCCGCCCGTCGTGACCAGCAGATCGGCGCGGATCAGCTGGTCCTCGATGGTGGCGCGCAGCACCTCCGCGTCGTCGGTGACCGCGCCCACCCGGTAGGAGAGGGCGCCCGCGTCGCGGGCGGCGGCACACAGCGCGAAGCTGTTCGAGTCGTAGATCTGGCCCTCGCCCAACTCCTCGCCGGGCTGTACCAGTTCGCTGCCGGTGGAGAGCACGACGACGCGCGGACGGGGACGGACGCGCACGGAGCCGCGGCCGATCGCGGCGAGCAGGCCGATCTGCGGCGGGCCGAGGACGGTGCCCGCCTCCAGCGCCAGGTCGCCCGCCTGGACGTCGCTGCCGCGGGCGCGCACATGGGCGCGCGCCTCGGCGGGTCGGTGGACGCGGACCTCGCCGCTCGCGCCCTCGGGGGCCTCGCCGGCCGGGCGCATCGTGGTGGCAGCTCCGCCGCCCGAGCCGCCGTCGGTCCACTCGACCGGGACGACCGCCTCCGCGCCGGGCGGCAGCGGGGCGCCGGTCATGATGCGGGCGGCCTGACCAGGGCCGACGGTGGGCAGCCCGCCGCTGCCGGCCGCCACATCGCCGATCACCGTGAGGACGGCGGGAAACTCCTCACTCGCGCCCGCGACATCGGCCGTACGGACCGCGTACCCGTCCATGGAGCTGTTGTCGAAGGGCGGCAGCGCGACCGGCACGGTGACGTCCTCGACCAGGACGCAGCCCAGGGCGTCGGGCAGCTGCAGCTCGATCGGGTCCAGCGGGCGGATCGTGCCGAGGATGTCCTCCAGGTGGTCGTCCACCGACCAGATCGTGCTGCTCACCCTGTTACATCTCCTCGGTCACATAACTGCGAAGCCAGGTCCGGAACTCCGGGCCCAGGTCTTCACGTTCGCACGCGAGTCTGACAATCGCCCGCAGATAGTCCCCACGGTCGCCGGTGTCGTAGCGGCGGCCCTTGAAGATGACACCGTGCACCGGTCCGCCCACCTTTTCATCCGCGGCGAGTTTCTCGAGTGCGTCGGTGAGCTGGATCTCGTTGCCCCGGCCCGGCTCTGTCTCACGAAGTATGTCGAAGACCGCAGGATTCAGAACATAGCGGCCGATGATGGCGAGGTTACTGGGGGCCTCGGACGGGTCGGGCTTCTCGACCAGGTTGGTCACCCTGACGACGTCGGTCTCGCCGGTGGCCTCGACTGCCGCGCAGCCGTACAGATGGATCTGGGCGGGGTCGACCTCCATCAGCGCGATGACGCTGCCGCCCTCCCGCTCCTGTATCTCGACCATCCTGGCGAGCAGCGGATCGCGCGGGTCGATCAGGTCGTCGCCGAGGAGGACCGCGAAGGGCTGGTCACCGACGTGCGGGGCGGCGCAGAGCACGGCGTGGCCGAGGCCGCGCGGGTCGCCCTGGCGGACGTAGTGCATAGTGGCGAGGTCGCTCGACTCCTGGACCTTCGCGAGCCGGCCCGCGTCGCCTTTGCGGGTGAGCGTTTCTTCCAGCTCGTAGTTCCGGTCGAAGTGGTCCTCGAGCGGACGCTTGTTGCGGCCCGTGATCATGAGTACGTCGGAGAGACCGGCCGCGACCGCCTCCTCGACGACGTACTGGATCGCGGGCTTGTCGACGACAGGCAGCATCTCTTTGGGAGTGGCTTTCGTGGCAGGCAGGAACCGGGTTCCGAGGCCTGCGGCAGGGATGACAGCCTTGCTGATCCTGGGGTGCGACTGAGTCATGCGCAGCACCATATCCACCGAGTATGGGCTGAAGATGAGCCTCCGGTTAACTTCCTTCTCATAAAGATATATACGAGAGGTATGTGAACGGGTAATGAGCTGTGAATTGTCCGGAAAGACTGCGGTTCGGCGTGAACTCCTGGACGCCCGGGATCTCCTGTCCCCTGCGGACGTCCAGCAGGCCGCCGCGGTTCTCGCCCGACTGGCCCTTGATCTCCCGGAGTTGGCCGAAGCGAGCACGGTTGCCGCCTATGTCTCTGTCGGGCGCGAGCCCGGCACCCGCGCGCTGCTCGACGCGCTGCGCGCGCGGGGCGTACGCGTCCTGCTACCCGTCCTGCAGGCGGACAACGACCTGGACTGGGGAGTGTACGAGGGCGCGGAAAACCTGGTGCGCGCGGGGCGCGGGCTGCTGGAGCCGAACGGCGCGCGGCTCGGCGTGGACGCCGTGCTGGAGGCGGATGCCGTGCTCCTTCCCGGGCTGGCGGTGGACGCCCGCGGTATGCGGCTCGGCCGCGGCGGCGGCTCGTACGACCGGGTCCTGGCCCGCCTCTCGGCAGCCGGCGCCGACCCGGCGCTGCTGGTGCTGCTGTACGCGAACGAGGTGGTCGCGCGGGTCCCCGAGGAGCCGCACGACCACCCTGTGCACGCGGTGGTGACACCCGAGGCCGTCAGGCGCTTCACCGGCGCTACGGACGCTACGGAGTGAGCTTGAGGGTGTCGGCGGTGTTCTGGGACACGGCCTGCGCGCTGTAGGCCCAGTCGAGAAGTTCACCGTTCGCCCACTTGTCCGTCTGGTCGGTGTAGTGCGCGCTGTACGCGTGCCCCGACGCGCCGGTCAGGTTGATCCAGCGGGACTCGTCCCAGTCGCCGACGTTGACGACCATCCGCATCGACGGCACCCAGACGACTCCGTAGCCGCCGGCCGCGTTCCAGCCGGTCGCGTTGACCGCGGCCTCGCCGCCGCCAAGATTCCACGGGCCGCGGTTGAGCAGGAACTGCAGGAAGCCGGGACCGTCGGTGCCGAGCGTCTGGTTCTTCAGCGTCAGCTGGTGCAACCTGCCCCAGCTCCAGCGGGAGACGTCCTTGCCGAGCTCGGCCGTCAGCTCCCAGCGGGCGTCCTCCATGGCCCGGGCCAGCAGCTGGTCACGCGTGGTGGTGGCCGAGTCGGTGCGGCTGGCCGGGGACTTCCACCACTGGTTGTTCTCGTCGTCGAGGATCTTGCTCACGACCTCGTACCAGCGGTCGCCGCCGTCCGGCTGGGCCGACGCCGTGTCGCGCTGGCCGCACTCGCGCACGAGCCGGGCCAGTTGGTCGGCCGGGGCCGAGCTGTCGGCCGGGCGGACGTTGAGGCACTCACCCACGACGCGCAACTCCTTGGGCAGCTTGTTGCCGAAGGCGAGCTCGAGGACATTGCGCCATACCGCGTTGAAGTACGCGGCGGCACCGGAATCCGGCTCCTGGGTGTAGTCCCAGCCCTCCAGCAGCTTCTGCGCCTCGCGGACGTGGCTGTCCGAGATGTCGATCCTCAGCAGATACGGCGTGAGCCGCTTGGCGATCTCGCTGCTGTTGTCCATCTGCATGGTGCGCATGTCTTCGGTCGAGATCTTGCCGCCGCCCTGGATCTTCGAATCGATGAGGTCGTTGATCCGCTGGCTGCGGGCGCCGTAGCCGTAGTCCTTGGTGATCAAATACGGGTACTTCGTCGCGTCGACGACCGCCTGGTTGGCGGTGACGATATAGCCGCGCTTGGGGTTGTACTCGTAGGGCAGCTCACCGAAGGGGATGAAGCTTTTCCACTTGTACCTGGGGTCCCAGCCGGGAGCAGGCATGGTGCCGTCGCCTACGGCGCGGATCGGGATCTTGCCGGGTGCCTGGTAGCCGATGTTGCCCTTGGTGTCGGCGTAGATGAGGTTCTGCGAGGGAACCTCGAAGTTCTCGGCGGCCGCGCGGAAGGTCTTGAAGTCCTTGGCGCGGCTGAGCTCGAAGACCGCGTCCATGGACTTGCCGGGCATCAGGGCGGTCCACTGCAGGGCCACGGCGTAACCGGCGCCGCGGTCCGGTCCGGAGTTGGTGACCGGGGCCGTTTGGCCGACCTTTTCCAGTTCGGTGCTGCGGTCGGAGACCAGCGGGCCGTGACCGGTGGAGCGGACCGTGATCGTCTTGGAGCCGCCGCCCGCGATCTTGATGACCTCCTTGCGGGTGGTCAGCTTCCTCTGCTGGTTGCCCACCTGGTAGCTGTCGCCGGCGAGCTTCTCCAGATAGAGGTCGGTGACGTCCGCGCCGAGGTTGGTGAAGCCCCAGGCGATGTCCTGGTTGTGACCGATGATCACGCCGGGCGTGCCGGAGAAGGTGTAGCCGGCGGTGTCGTACTGACAGGAGGCCGAGACCGTACGGCAGTGCAGCCCCATCTGGTACCAGACGGAGGGCAGCGCCGGCGCGAGATGCGGGTCGTTGGCCAGCATCGGCTTGCCGGTCGTCGTGTAGTTGCCGGAGACGACCCAGGAGTTGGAGCCGATGCCGCTGCCGCTGGGGCCGAGCAGCGCCGGGATCGTGTCCAGGGTCTTCGAGAACCCGGCGAGCTGGGAGTTCAGGGCCTGGGTGGCGCCTGCCGGGCTGCTCCCTCCGCTGCCGCCGCCGGACTGGTCGGACGGCTTGGCGTTCGGGTCGAACTTCCCGGTGGCGGGGTCGACTCCGCCCCCGTCGACGATCGGCTTGTTCCTGGCCGGATACGACGGGTACAGGTCCTGGATCTGCTTCTCGTCGAGCCTGCTGGTCAGCAGCGACCGGTCTATCTCCTCCTGCATATTGCCGCGCAGGTCCCAGGCCATCGCCTTGAGCCAGGCCACCGAGTCGACCGGCGTCCACTGCTCGGGCTTGTAGTCGTTCGCGAAGGACAGGGCGGCGTACTCGACGGAAAGATCCTTGCCCTCGCGGCCCTTGAGGTAGGCGTTGACGCCGTCCGCGTACGCCTGGAGGTTCTTCTTCGTCTCCGGCGTGAGCTTGTCGTCGTACTCCTGCTGCGCCACATGGCGCCAGCCGAGGGTGCGCAGGAAGGCGTCCGTCTCGACCTGTCCGGAGCCGAACATCTCGGAGAGACGGCCGGCCGTCATATGGCGGCGTACGTCCATCTCCCAGAAGCGGTCCTGAGCCTGGACGAAGCCCTGGGCGCGGAACAGGTCTTCGTCGCTGTCCGCGTAGATCTGCGGGATGCCGTAATTGTCGCGCTTGACCTCGACCTGGCCGCGCAGACCGTCGAGTTTCAGCGCCCCAGTGGTCTGCGGGAAAGAGGCGCGCACGGTGCTGGTGCTCCAGTACGTGCCGTATCCGACACCCGCGACAAGCGCCAGCACCAGGACGATCACGAGCAGGCGGGCGCGTCGCCCCTTCTTCTTCTTGGGGGAAGAGGCGGTTGTGTTGGCGGGCATCGCTGTCCTTCGAGGGGCAGGGTGGTCCTGGAGTGCTGGAGCAACTGTAGGCGCAGCCCTCCACCCGTCCGGACGCGGTATCCGTAAGGCAGCAACCCGCCCCCTCTATCCGCACAGATGATCGACTGCATCAAGGAAACGTTAAAGATTAGGTAAGGTAACGAAGTGTCGTCTGCCGGAGGACCGATCCGGCATTTAGACGCGAGGGGAAGGATCGGCCACTGACTGTCCACCAGCTCAATGAACTCCTGCTCATCTGCTCGCTCGTTCTGCTCATCGCCGTCGCGGCGGTACGCATCTCGTCCCGCAGTGGGCTCCCCAGCCTGCTGCTGTATCTCGGGATCGGGATCGCCATCGGGCAGGACGGCATCTTCGACGTCAGGTTCGACGACGCCAGGCTGACGCAGGTGATCGGCTATGCCGCGCTTGTGGTGATCCTGGCTGAGGGTGGCCTGGGCACGAAGTGGAAGGAGATCAAACCCGTGTTGCCCGCGGCGGTCGCGCTGTCGACCGTCGGCATCGCGGTGAGTGTGGGCATCACGGCGGCGGGGGCGCACTATCTGGTCGGGCTGGAGTGGCGGCAGTCGCTCATCATCGGCGCGGTGGTGTCCTCGACGGATGCCGCCGCCGTCTTCTCCGTACTGCGCAAGGTGCCGCTGCCGCCCCGGGTGACCGGTGTGCTGGAGGCCGAATCGGGCTTCAACGACGCCCCTGTGGTGATCCTGGTGATCGCCTTCTCGACGGCGGGGCCGGTCGACGAGTGGTACGTACTGATCGGGAAGATCGCGCTGGAACTGGCGATCGGCGCGGGCATCGGCCTCGCGACGGGCTGGCTCGGCGCCTTCGGGCTGCGGCATGTGGCGCTGCCCGCGTCCGGCCTGTATCCGATCGCGGTGATGGCGATCGCGGTGGTGGCCTACGCCGCCGGCGCCATGGCGCACGGCAGTGGCTTCCTCGCCGTCTACCTCGCCTCGATGGTGCTCGGGAACTCGCGGCTGCCGCACGCGCCGGCGAACCGCGGATTCGCCGAGGGCCTCGGCTGGATCGCCCAGATCGGCATGTTCGTCCTGCTCGGCCTGCTGGTGACCCCGAGCGAGCTGCTCGTCGACTTCTGGCCCGCGGTGATCGTGGGCCTGGTGCTGACCATGGTGGCGCGGCCGCTGGAGGTGTTCGTCAGCCTGCTGCCCTTCCGGATTCCGTGGCCCGAACAGGTGCTGATGTCGTGGGCCGGGCTGCGCGGCGCCGTGCCCATCATTCTCGCCACGATCCCGATGGTCTACGGCATCGACGGCAGCCGCCGGGTCTTCAACATCGTCTTCGTCCTGGTCGTCGTCTACACCCTGGTGCAAGGGCCGACACTGCCCTGGCTGGCGAGAGCACTGGGCCTGAGCAGGACGCCCGACGCGGCCGATCTGGGCATCGAGTCGGCGCCGCTGGAGCGGCTGCGCGGACATCTGCTGTCGGTGTCGGTACCGAAGGAGTCGAAGATGCACGGCGTGGAGGTCGCGGAGCTGCGGCTGCCCGCGGGTTCCGCGGTGACCCTCGTCGTGCGGGACGGGAAGAGCTTCGTACCGCTGCCGTCGACCGTGCTGCGGCGGGGCGACGAACTGCTTGTGGTGGCAACGGATCCGGTGCGGGACGCGGCGGAGCGGCGGCTGCGGGCGGTCGCCCAGGGCGGAAAGCTGGCCGCCTGGCTGGGGACAGGCGGAAACGGCGGAGGGAGATCCGCCTAATCGCAGGCGTACCTCTGGGCATGTGACTCATACGCAGGCGTGCCCTTGGGTATGTGGCCCATTTCCCAGGCGCAACTGTGAAAATCCCCTGTACCATCAAGCCACACTGATCGACCAACTCTGCCTGACGCAGAGCTGGCGCGACCGTATGGCGGCCGCGGCGCCCTCGCAGTGCGCCCCGGTATCTACCGCAGTTCCGCGCAAGAGGACAGCTCTCGGCGGCACCCGTGCGTCTCGTATCACGAGTACGACGCGCACCAGTGGGAGCGCTACCAGGCGGCAGAAAGGCACGGACCGTGGCATCCACGGTCGAGACCCGTCCTGGGTACGGGCAGCTCCTGCGCACCCCCGGCGCCTGGACGTTCCTGCTCCCCGGCTTTCTGGCACGCCAGCCCTTCGCGATGCTGACCATCGGCATCGTCCTGCTGGTCCAGCACACCACCGGTTCCTACGGCAGCGCCGGCGCCGTCGCCGCCTTCACCGGTGTTTCCATGGCGCTGTTCGCACCGCAGAGCGGCAAGCTCGCGGACCGATTCGGGCAGCGGGCCCTCCTGCTGCCGGGCGTGCTGGTGCACGCCGCTTCCGTATCCGCTCTGACGGCGCTCGCGCTGGCGGACGCGCCCCTGTGGGTGCTGTTCGCGGCGGCCGTGCCGACGGGTGCGTCCGTACCGCAGATCGGCCCGATGGTGCGGGCCCGCTGGGCCGCCGAGCTTGGTGGGGGCACCTCCGAGGCCGAAGGCTCTGGGGGAGGCTCGCCACTGATGTCGACGGCGGCGGCCTTCGAGTCCGTGACGGACGAGTTCACCTTCGTCGTCGGACCTGTGCTCGCGACCGCGCTGTGCACGGGCGTCAACCCGGCGGCCGGACTGATCGCGGAGGCGGCACTGACGCTGGCCGGCGGTCTCTTCTTCGCGGCCCAGAGCCGTACGCAGCCGGCGGTCCGGCCTGCGGCGACGGCCGCCGAGCCGCACGCCTCCGCCCTGTCCATTCCGGGCGTACGGGTGCTGGCCATGGCCTTCCTCGGCATCGGCTCGGTCTTCGGCGGAATGCAGGTCGCACTGACCGCCTTCTCCGAGGAGATCGGCAACCCCGGGGTCAACGGTCTGCTGTACGGAATTTTCGCGGCCGGCAACATGCTGGCGGGCATCGCGTGCGGCGCGATCGCGTGGCAGTGCGGGCCGCGGCGGCGCATGGTGCTCGGCTACGCCGGGCTGACGCTGGCGGCCTCCGCGCTGTGGGCGGTGCACTCCGTGACGCTGCTGGCCGGGCTCGGGCTGCTGGTCGGCCTGTGCATCGCGCCCGCCTTGATCAGCGGCTACACGCTGGTCGAGTCCCTGGTGCCTGCTTCGGCCCGTACCGAGGCCTTCACCTGGCTGACGGGCGCGGTGGCGCTCGGGCAGGCGGCGGCCGTGACGGTGGCCGGACGGCTGACCGACGAGCACGGCGCGAGCGCCGGATTCCTGGTCCCTCTGGTGGGCACCGTGCTGGCCCTGATCACCCTGGTCGCACTACGCTCGCGGCTCTCGGCGAGGGCTTCCGGGAGGATCGCGGCACGTGGGATCGGTCACCGAGTGCCGGTGACGGTGGACTGATCCAGCGGAATACGTCACTATGGACCGTCGTTAGCACTCATTGAGTGAGAGTGCCAGGAGGAAGACCAGTGCCGACCTACCAGTATCAGTGCACCGAATGTGGCGAGGGCCTCGAGGCGGTGCAGAAGTTCACCGATGACGCCCTGACCGTGTGCCCAAGCTGCGACGGACGCCTGAAGAAGGTGTTCTCGGCGGTTGGCATCGTATTCAAGGGGTCCGGCTTCTACCGGAACGACAGCCGTGGGTCGTCGTCGAGCAGCTCGTCGGCGTCGACGTCGGGCGCGAAGGCTTCCGACTCCAAGTCGTCGGACTCGAAGCCTGCGGCTTCTACGCCTTCTTCTTCCTCGTCGTCGGGCTCATCGAGCTCCTCGAGTTCGTCCACGAGCTCCAGCGGCAGCTCCGCCGCCTGAGGTCTGCTGCCGGGACCCTGCCGTCGTGTACGGCAGGGTCCCTCGGCGTTTTCGCGTACGGATACTGTGACAGCCATGGCGACCAACGCGAGTAAGGCGAGCAACCCGAACGCAGAGATCGGTGTGATCGGCGGCTCGGGCTTCTACTCCTTCCTGGACGATGTCACCGAGATCCAGGTGGACACCCCGTACGGCAGTCCCAGCGACTCGCTGTTCCTCGGCGAGATCGCCGGGCGGCGGGTCGCCTTCCTGCCCCGGCACGGACGCGGCCACCATCTGCCGCCGCACCGCATCAACTACCGCGCGAATCTGTGGGCGCTGCGGTCAGTGGGCGTACGGCAGGTGCTGGGCCCATGCGCGGTGGGCGGACTGCGGCCGGAGTACGGGCCGGGAACGCTGCTCGTACCGGATCAGTTCGTGGACCGTACGCAGTCGCGTGTGCAGACGTTCTACGACGGGCTGCCGCTGCCGGACGGGACCATTCCGAACGTCGTGCATGTGTCACCGGCCGATCCGTACTGCCCCGACGGGCGCAAGGCGGCGCTGGAGGCGGCTCGCGGGCGGAACTGGGAGCCGGTGGACGGCGGGACGCTGGTGGTGGTCGAGGGGCCGCGCTTCTCGACCCGGGCGGAGTCGCGGTGGTACGCGGCGATGGGCTGGTCGGTGGTCGGCATGACCGGGCACCCGGAGGCGGTGCTCGCCCGTGAACTGGCGCTCTGCTACACGTCGATGACGCTGGTGACGGACCTGGACGCGGGTGCGGTGTCGGGCGAGGGCGTCTCCCACGAGGAGGTGCTGGAGGTCTTCGCCGCCAATGTGGACCGGCTACGGACGGTGCTGTTCGACGCGGTGGCGGGGCTGCCGGGGGACGGGGACCGGGACTGTCTGTGCACGCGGGCGCTGGGTGGCGTCGATCCGGGGTTTCAGCTGCCGTAATCGCTCGGCTGGGTGAGGGAGTTGTCCACAGGGCGGGGGTCGTCCACAGGCGTCTGCGGGGTGCGGGCGGAGGGTGGATGGTGAGGAGCGGTCGAACCAAGCGGTCGGACCAGGTGATCGGTCCAGGTGATCGGTCCAAGCGGTCGGGCCGCGCGGTCGGGCCAACTCCACTTCTCACGACGGGCGGTGAGTGTCATGTCGCTTCTCCCTCCTTCTGTTCCTCCTGCTGTTCCTCCTTCTGTTCCTCCCTCCTCTGTTTCGTCCCCCCTCCCTCCCTCCCCCGCGCCCGAGCCTCTTGGTGTGCCCCCGTTCGCTCCGCTGCGGGTGCGCGGCGGGGCACATCGGCTGCGGCGGGCGATGCGCCGGCGACGGCGGGCGCTGGCGGCCGGTCTCGCCATGACGGCGGCGGCGCTTGCCGCTTCGGGCGCCCGCGGCACGGACGGTTCCGAGGCGGAGGCGCTCGCCGCGGCACCACAGCGCGAGCGCCGGCCCGCCGCCGAGATGGTGTCCGCTCCGGTGCGTATCGCGGATGCCGCGACGGTTCGGCTGCTGCGCCCGGGAGACCGGGTGGATGTGATCGCAGCCGCCGACTCCCCCGCGGGGCAAGGGTCCGAGGCGCGAGTGGTGGCGTCGGGTGCCCGCGTGGCCGAAGTCCCGGGTACGCGCGAGCCGTCCGCTGAGGGCTCTTCTCCGGACGGCGGTGCGCTGGTTGTGCTGTCCGTGCCGCGGGCGACGGCCGCGGCACTGGCGGGCGCGGGGGCGACATCCCGGCTGGCGGTGACGGTGTGCTGACTACTCGTGCTCATACTGACACACCGTCAAGTCTCCTCATCGCATGGGCGGACCGGACAGCGCGGTCACGCGCTGACGTAGGTTTCGGAGCGTTTGGCTCCGTGTCCTGCACATGCGAAGAGAGGCTCAGTGGTGAGCGAGAAGAAGGTCAGCGTCCTGGAGGGCTTCAAAGCCTTCCTGATGCGCGGCAATGTGATCGATCTGGCCGTCGCCGTAGTCATCGGCGCGGCGTTCACCCAGATCGTGAACTCCGTGGTGAAGGGCGTCATCAACCCGGTGGTCGGCGCGTTCGGGACGCAGGAGCTCGACTCCTACAGCTCCTGCCTGAAGGGCACCTGCAAGCCGGTGAACGGCGAGGTGGACGGCATCCAGATCCTGTGGGGCTCGGTGCTCAGCGCCACGCTCACCTTCCTGATCACCGCGGCCGTCGTCTACTTCCTGATGGTGCTGCCCATGTCCAAGTACCTGGCCAGGAGGGCCGACCGGGAGGCCGCCAAGCAAGGCGCGGAGGAAGTGGTCGAGCTGACCGAGCTCGAGGTCCTGAAGGAGATCCGCGACGCGGTCGTGGCGCAGCGCGGCGGCGGATCGGGCCACGACCGCCGGTAGCGAAGGCAGCGAAGGCTCAGATGTGGTGGGGAGGCTTCTCGTCGAGGAAGCGCGCCAAGTCGGCGGAGCTGTCGCCGCCCGCGGGAGGCCGCTCGCCCCACCCACGGTCCGTATCGTCCGAGGATTGCTGGTCCAGCGGATCGTCAAAGATCAGTTTCGGCTTCGGGGACTGCTGCCGTGGCTGCTTCGCATCACGCGGTCCGGGGGCGGGGGCGGTGCTCATATCTCCAGGGTACGGGGGCGGGGGCAGGTAGGGGTCGGGCGGCCTGGGCCGGGCTGGTGCCGCCGGGCTGCCGGCCGGAGCCGGGCCGGCGGCCGCGGGGCTGGTTCCAGGCCCCAGAGCCGGCCGATGCGACGGTGATCGCCAAGGCCAGGCGGGCCGTGAGCTTCGAGGAACGCCCGGGCCCCTGCTCGCTGCCGGCCCCGGGGCCCGGGCCGGTGTGCGGGATCCGCGGTTCGCCGTAGCCAGTGGTGGAGCGGATCTGCGGACAGCGCTCACGGACAGGCTGGGGTTGGTGCGGGAGACCTGCCTCTCCGGGTACGCCTGGTGACCAGGGACGGTCGGGGCCGTCCGGGGACGGCCGCCCGGTCCGCCCGGTCCCGCCCGGTGCGCGTCGGCGGACGGCAGCGCGCGTCTCGCCGCCCAGCCCCGCCCCGGTCTGCTGTGCTGTGCTGTGGGCATGACGTCCACATCCGGCCCCGGCTCCAGCGGCTCGGACGCCTCAGCGCCGCTGCGCCGTATGACCTCCCGCAACCGCGACGAGGCGCACCGCGCCGCCACACCGCTGGAACTCTTCTTCGACCTGTGCTTCGTCGTCGCGGTCGCCCAGGCCGGCGTACAGCTGGTGCATGCCGTGGCCGAGAACCACACCGCCACCGGCGTCGTCGACTACGCGATGGTCTTCTTCGCCATCTGGTGGGCCTGGATGAACTTCACCTGGTTCGCCTCGGCGTACGACACGGACGACGTGCCCTACCGCGTCGTGACACTGATCCAGATCGCAGGCGTACTGATCCTGGCCGCCGGTGTCGCACGCGCCTTCCAGGACCACGACTTCGTGATGGTCTGGTTCGGCTACCTCGTGATGCGCGTCGCGCTCATCGCACAGTGGCTGCGAGCCGCCAGATCGGCGGAGGGCGCCGAACGGGCCACGGCCCTGAAGTACGCCGCCGGGGTGGCGCTGTGCCAGATCGGCTGGCTTGCGCTGCTGTTCCTGCCCAAGGACGTACGCCCCTGGGTGTTCCTGGTGATGGCCATCGCCGAGATGGCCGTGCCGCCGATCGCCGAGCGCTCCATGGCCACCAGCTGGCATGCGCACCACATCGCCGAGCGGTACGGCCTGTTCACCATCATCGTGCTCGGCGAGACGATCCTGGCCGCCACCGTGGCCATGGAGGCGGCGCTCGACGAGACCGACGGGCTCACCGAGCTGGCGCCCATCGCCGTAGGCGGGCTGCTGATCGTCTTCGCCGCCTGGTGGATCTACTTCGCGGTCCCCGCCCACGACCGGCTCGCCTCCAGCAGGCAGGCGTTCCTCTGGGGTTACGGCCACTACCTGATCTTCTCGTCGGGCGCGGCCATCGGCGCGGGCCTCGAAGTGGCGGTCGAACAAGCCGTACACAAGGCGCGCATCTCCACGACGGCCGCCTCCGCCGCCGTCACCGTCCCCGCAGCCTTCTTCCTGCTGACCGTCTGGCTGCTGCACGCACGCCACTTCAAACGCGGCAGGGCTCAGCAGCTGACGCTCCCGGTCTCGGCACTGGCGATCCTGGCGTGCACGTTCGCGGGCCACTGGGCGGTTCTCGCCGCCGGCCTGGTGGCCGCGGCGACGGTCGCGGTGGGTGTGACGCTCGCCACCCGTCGGGCGGGCACCGCGTGACGGCACCGCATGCCGCAACTGGCGTGATACGCATGGGCGTTATGGACAGGAATGATGCTCCGGCAGACGGGTCGGCCGGCGGACCGGCCGAAGGCGGGCTCACGGACGTGGCCGGCCTGCGGGTCGGCCACGCGCGCGTGCCCGGCGACCGCGCCCTCAGCGGCACCACCGTCGTGCTCGCCCCCACGGGCGGGGCGATCGCCGCCGTCGATGTACGCGGCGGCGGCCCCGGCACGCGGGAGACGGACGCCCTCGACCCCCGCAATCTGGTCCAGCGCGTCGAGGCGGTCGTACTGACCGGCGGCAGCGCGTACGGCCTCGACTCCGCCGGCGGCGTGATGGCCTGGCTGGAGGAGCAGGGCCGCGGCGTCCGCGTCGGCCCCGACCCCTCACACGTGGTGCCGGTCGTCCCGGCCGCCTGCGTCTTCGACCTGGGGCGCGGCGGCGACTGGCGGACCAGGCCGGACGCCGCGACGGGACGCGCCGCGGTGGAGGCGGCAGCCCGTACGGACGAGGGCGCGCCGGTCGAGGAGGGCGGCGTCGGCGCGGGCACGGGCGCGGCCGTCGGGCAGTTCAAGGGCGGGATCGGCACCGCGAGCACGGTGCTGGACTCCGGGATCACCGTCGCCGCGCTCGTCGTGGCCAACGCCGCGGGCTCGGCGGTCGATCCGCGGACGGGCGCGCTGTACGGGCAGTACTTCGCGGGCCGCGTCGCCTATCCCTCCCCCGACGTGCACGCCGCGGCCCAGCTCCGCCTCACAGAGGCGCGCGAGAAGAACGGGCCGCCCCCGCTCAACACCACCCTCGCCGTCGTCGCCACCGACGCCGACATCACCCGCGCCCAGGCGCAGAAGCTCGCGGGCACGGCGCACGACGGCATCGCGCGCGCCGTACGCCCCGTCCATCTCCTCAACGACGGGGACACCGTCTTCGCCCTCGCCACGGGCGCCGTCCCCCTCGACGCCGCCAACCCACTCGCGCTCAACGAGGTGCTCGCGGCCGGCGCGGATGTGGTGACGCGGGCAATCGTCCGGGCGGTACTCACGGCCGACGGCATCGCGGGACCGGGCGGGGTGTATCCCGCGTACGGGGACCTGTACGACATCAACTAACGTACAGGGCAAGCCAGTTGGCTCCGGCGCGCGGGGAAACCTCCGGGGGTGCGCGGGAGCGCGGGCGGATGCGCGGGAACTTTTCCTCGCACCCCCTTCGTTTTCCCGAACCCCGGACGCGTTGTCAGAGCCAGGGGCTACGTTTAGCAATCACCAAGTGACTTGCGGCGACGGCCTGGAGACC
Organism: Streptomyces sp. NPDC000880; assembly: GCF_053599675.1. Lineage (NCBI taxonomy): Bacteria > Bacillati > Actinomycetota > Actinomycetes > Kitasatosporales > Streptomycetaceae > Streptomyces > Streptomyces sp. NPDC000880. Next base: position 89,317 of record NZ_JBSFMS010000002.1, read on the forward strand.
CACCTTGAACGATCCGTACGAGACAACCGAGCCACACCTCGAGCGACTCCTGGGTCGGGCGCTCAACTCCTTCGACCTGCCCGACACCACGGTCGAACGGCTGGAGTCTGCGCTGGCGCATGCCAGTTCGCTGCACTCCTCGCACCACAGCGCGGCGCTGCACCGCGCGACGTACCGCCATGCCTATCTGCTCAGTGACGGCAGCTCCCTCGTCCTGTGGGAGCTGGTGCACAACACCGGGCGCGACGGCGCGGAGCAGCACGAGCTGTACACCGAGGAGTCGGAGGCCCGCCTCGCCGCCTCACGGCTGCCCGCGGGTTTCCCCGGCTTCGCCGGACCGGACGCGGCCCCCGCCTTCGATCCGGGCGCCGATCCCGGCGCCGACCTGGACGCCGATCTGGAGCTTCTCGCCAGCCTGATGGCGACACCGCCGGCTCCGCTCCCCCGGATGTACGTCGCGGACAACTCCGCGGACCACGCCCGCCGCGTGCTGCGCCGCGCGGAGAACGCCGACCGGCCGGGCGAAGAGACCGCGCAACTACTGCAGGCCGCGTTCGCCCACCACATCACGCAGGTCTTCGGCCGCCAGTACCGGGTGGAGGGCAGGGACGCGGGCTTCACCCTCTACGAGCACGCGTTCCTGCTGCTGGACGGGACGGAGACGGGCCTGTGGGAGGTGGAGCACACGGCGACGCCGGACGGCCGCCATATGTGCGAGGTGTACGGCGCGGAGCACACTGCGCGGGAGGCGATGGAGCTCCGGGCGCGGGTGCGTTAGCTGGCCGTCGATGGACGCGTCCATCAGCCACTCGCCCACGAGGGGTTCCAGCCGTTGGAGCTCGGGGTGTGCCGCCGTACGCCTCACCGGCTTCTCCTCACGGGCTTCTCCTTCCTGGTGACCGTGACCATCGGTCGGGCCTGCTCAGGCTGCCGCCACCACCTTGGTCTCCTCCCCGGCCCCGGCCGGGATCTGCTCAGGCTGCCGCTTGCGCGCGCCCTTGAGGAGGATGACCACGCCCGCGCTGACGAGCGTGCCCGCGACGATCGCAACCAGGTAGAGGAAGGGGTTGCCGATCAGCGGCACCACAAAGATGCCGCCGTGCGGGGCTCGCAGCGTGCACTCGAAGGCCATCGACAGGCCGCCGGTGACCGCTCCGCCCGCCATCGCCGCCGGGATCACCCGGAGCGGGTCGGCCGCGGCGAACGGGATCGCGCCCTCGGTGATGAAGGACGCGCCGAGCACCCAGGCAGCCTTGCCGTTCTCGCGCTCGGTCTTGGTGAAGAGCCTGCCGCGTACGACGGTGGCCAGGGCCATCGCCAGCGGCGGCACCATGCCGGCGGCCATTACCGCGGCCATGACCTTGAGGGAGCCTTCGTTGGGGTTGGCGAGCCCGCCGACCGCGAAGGTGTACGCGACCTTGTTGAGCGGGCCGCCGAGGTCGAAGCACATCATCAGGCCGAGGATGGCGCCGAGGATGACGGCGTTGGCGCCGGAGAGGCTGGACAGCCAGTCGGTCAGCGCCTGCTGGAGCTCGGCGATGGGCTTGCCGATCACCAGGAACATCAGGAATCCGACGACCGCGGACGAGATGAGCGGGATCACGACGACCGGCATGATGCCACGAAGTGGCTTGGGCACTTTGAGGCGTTGGATCGCCATGACGGTGGCGCCCGCGAGCAGACCGGCGATCAGGCCGCCGAGGAAACCGGCGTTGATGGTGAGCGCGATGGCGCCGCCGACGAAGCCGGGCACGAGACCGGGACGGTCGGCCATTCCGTAGGCGATGTAGCCGGCGAGTACGGGGACGAGGAAGCTGAAGGCGAGCCCGCCGACCTGGAAGAGGAGGGCGGCCCAGCTGGTGTGGTCGGCCCAGGCGAAGTGCTCGGCGACGGACTTGGCGTCGGAGATCTCGTAGCCGCCGATGGCGAAGCCGAGGGCGATGAGGAGGCCGCCGGCTGCGACGAACGGGACCATGTAACTGACGCCGGACATCAGCCACTTGCGCAGCTTGGTGCCGTAACCCTCGCCGGGCTCGCCGGCCGCCTCCACGGGCGTGGCCCTGGCGGCACCGCTGACCTCACCGCGCGCGGCCTTGCCACGGACCTCGGCGATGAGCTCGGCGGGCCGGCTGATCCCGGCCTTGACGCCGACGTCGACGGTGGGCTTCCCGGCGAAGCGCTCCTTGTCCCGTACGGGTACGTCGTGCGCGAAGATCACGCCGTCGGCGTCGGCGATGACCTTGGGGTCGAGCCGGGTGAACCCGGCGGACCCCTGCGTCTCGACGGCGACCTGGACGCCATGGGCTTCGCCGGCCTTTTCGAGGGATTCGGCGGCCATGTAGGTGTGGGCGATGCCAGTTGGGCAGGAGGTGACGGCGACGATGCGGAAGGGGGTGATGGTGTCTCCCCCACCCCGCCCTTTCCCGGAGCCGGGGCTCCGCTCCGGACCCCCGGACGCGCCGTCGCCGGCTTCGCCGCGTTCGGCGGCCACCGGCTCCCCGTCGACGCCGGGCACGGTCCCGTCGCTGTCGGCAGCAGCTTCCCCGACGGACGCGTCGCTCTCGGCGCCCGGCACCACCGCGGACGTCCCCTCGCCAGAGGCAGAGGCGACGTCCTCGGCCGCACCAGAGCCTGCCACGACGGCCGGGGTCGAGCTCGCGCCGCTGTCCGGCGAAGCCGAGGCGGCCGCCCCCTCGCCCGAGACCGAGCCACCCGCCGCGGCCTCCGGAGCGTCGCCCCGGATCAGCGCGGCAGCCGCGTCCGCGTCCGTCGCTCCCCGCAGCGTGCCCGTGAAGTTCTCGTCCATCAGGCGGCGCGCCAGGCTCGACAGGATCGTCAAGTGGGCGTCGTCCGCGCCCGCGGGGGCCGCTATCAGGAAGATCAGGTCCGCCGGGCCGTCCGGGGCGCCGAAGTCGATGCCCGAGGCGCTGCGGCCGAATGCCAGTGTCGGCTCGGTGACATGCGCGCTGCGGCAGTGCGGGATGCCGATCCCGCCGTCCAGGCCCGTCGGCATCTGGGCCTCGCGGGCCGCCACGTCCGCCAGGAAACCGTTCAGGTCGGTGACCCGGCCAAGGGCCACCATCCGCTCGGCCAGCGAACGGGCCCCGGCCTCCTTCGTCGTCGCGGCCAGGTCGAGGTCGACCAGGTCCGCGGTGATCATTTCGCTCATCGCGGGCTCCCTTGCTCGGTGAGTGCTCGGTCCAGGGGGATGTCCGCGGTCACGGTGACCGCGGACGGGTCGAGGTCGGTCGGCTTCGGCATCACGCTGCCCGGCAGTTGGACCGCCGCCGCGCCGTGTGCGACCGCCGCGGACAGCGCGTCCGGGCCGTCGCCGCCCGCCGCCAGGAAGCCGGCCAGCGACGCGTCGCCCGCGCCGACGTTGCTGCGGACTGCAGTCACGGGGGCGTGCCCGTAGAAGGCGCCTGAGGACGAGACCAGCAGCTGGCCGTCCGCGCCCAGGCTCGCCAGCACCGCACCCGCGCCGAACCCGCGCACCTCCTCCGCCGCCTTGACCGCGTCGCCGACCGTGGCGAGCGGGCGGCCCACCGCCTGGGCAAGTTCGTCGGCGTTGGGCTTGACGACGTCGGGGCGCGAGCGCAGGGCGGCCAGCAGGGACGGGCCGGAGGTGTCGAGGGCGACCCGCGCCCCCGCCGCGTGCGCCCGCGTGACCAACTCGGCGTACCACTCGGGCGCGAGGCCGCGCGGCAGGCTGCCGCAGCACGCGATCCAGGCCGCGGACGCGGAGTGCGTGGAGACCGCGGACAGGAGCGACTCGGCTTCTGCGACGCTCAGTTCGGGGCCGGGCGCATTGATCTTCGTCAGCGTCCCGTCCGGCTCCGCCAGCGCGACGTTGGAGCGCGTCGCACCCGCCACCGCAACCGGCGCGACCTCGATGCCCTGCCCCGTCAGCAGCTCCGCGACGAGCGCGCCGGGTGCTCCGCCGAGCGGCATGACGGCGACCGTACGGTGCCCGGCGGCCGCAACGGCCCGCGAGACGTTGACGCCTTTGCCGCCGGGGTCCATCCGCTCGGCCGTGGCCCGCAGGACTTCGCCGCGGTCCAGCGCCGGGACCTCGTACGTACGGTCCAGCGAGGGGTTCGGGGTGACGGTCAGGATCATGCGCGTACGACTTCCGTTCCCGCGGCCTCGATCGCCGCGGCGTCCTTGGGGCTGAGCCCGCTGTCGGTGATGAGCAGGTCGACGTCGGCGAGGTCGCCGAACCGGGCGAAGTGCGAGTGCCCGTGCTTGTCCGAGTCCGCCAGCAGCACCACGCGCCGCGCGGCCGAGACGGTCGCGCGCTTGACGGCGCCCTCGGCGAGGTCGGGCGTGGTGAGCCCGCCACTGACGGAGAAGCCGTTGGCGCCGAGGAAGACAACGTCCGCGTGGATCTCTCCGTACGCTCGCAGCGCCCACGCGTCGACCGCGGCCCGCGTCCGGTGCCGGACCCGTCCGCCCACCAGGTGGAGGTCGATGCCGGGGTGGTCGGCGAGGCGCGCCGCGACGGACAGGGCGTGGGTGACGACGGTGAGCGAGCACTCCAGCGGGAAGGCCGCGGCCAGGCGGCCCACGGTGGACCCGGCGTCGAGGATCACGCTGCCGTCCGCCGGCAGTTCGGCGAGCGCGGCGTGCGCGATGCGATCCTTCTCGTCCGCGGCGGTGGACTCGCGCTCGGCGAGGTCGGGCTCGAAGTCGAGACGCCCCGCCGGGATGGCCCCACCGTGCACCCGGCGGACGAGCCCTGCCCGGTCCAGCGCCTTGAGGTCGCGCCGGATGGTCTCGGCGGTGACCTGGAACTCCTCGGCGAGGGAGAGCACATCGACACGGCCGCCGTCGCGGGCGAGTCGCAGGATCTCCTGCTGGCGCTCCGGTGCGTACATGTGGGTTTACATCCGTTCCATGCCCGAATCTGTGGCTTCGCTTGCAGGCTACGCCTGGATTTCGGCGAAGTAAACAGATCCGGGCATGTGACGGACACATACAGAATCGCCCGGGCACATACAGAAAGGCCCGGCCCGGGGAAGCATCCCCAGGCCGGGCCTATCGCACGAGCTCAGTTGGCGAGGACCGGCTCCCGGTCGACCGAACCCTCGGCCGCCGCTTCCGCCCCCTCCATATGCTGTTTCGGCCTCGCCGGCAGCGCGAACATCACCACGAAGATCACGACCAGCACCGCCACCACCCACCACAGCGAGCTCTGGAACGCGTCCCCGAACGCCTTCCCGACCGCGCTCGGCGCGATCCGGTCGTCGATCGAGCCGAAGAAGACCACCGAGACAAGACCCAGCCCCAGCGCATTGCCCATCTGCATGGTGGTGTTGATCAGTCCGGATGCCGAGCCCGAGTGCTCGCGCGGCACGTCCGACAGCACCGCGTCCGTCAGCGGCGCCACGATCAGGCCCATGCCCACGCCCATGACCACCAGCGGCAGGATCATCTGCCAGGACTGGATTCCCGTCCCGTACCGCCCGGCCTCCCAGATGTAGAGCAGCAGACCCGCGGCCATCGTCACCGCCCCCGCCTGCAGTACCTTCCGGCCGAAGCGCGGCACCAGCTTCTGTACGGACATCCCGGCCGCCGCGGACACGGCGATGGAGAAGGGGACGCCGGTCAGCCCCGCCCGCAGCGGCGACCAGCCAAGGCCGATCTGCATGTACAGCGTCCAGACCAGGAAGAAGATCCCGCACGCGATCCCAAAGGTGAGCTGCACAGCGATGCCCGCCGCGAAACTCTTCACCTTGAACAGCGACAGCTCGACGAGCGGCGAGGCGTCCTTGCGCGTCTTGTACTTCTCGTACGTGACGAACGCGGCGAAGACGATCAGGCTGCCGGCCATGCACAGGTGACCCCACAGCGGCCAGCCGAGCTCCCGGCCGCGCGTCAGCGGGTAGATCAGCATCAGCAGGCCGAGCGTGACCAGCGCGACGCCGACCAGGTCGAGCCTGAGCGCCTTCGGGGCGCGGGACTCGGTGATGTACTTCCGGCCCAGGATCAGCCCGGCAATGCCCACCGGCAGGTTGATCAGGAAGATCGGCCGCCACTCGAGGCCGAAGATGTTCCACTGGGTCAGCAGCGCGCCGAGCAGCGGCCCCAACACCGCGCCGAGCCCGATGACCGCGCCGAACATGCCGAAGACCTTGCCGCGTTCGTGCGCCGGGAAGGTGACATGGATGATCGCCAGCACCTGCGGCACCATCATCGCGGCGGTCGCGCCCTGCAGCAGGCGGGAGGCGACCAGCATCTCCTCGTTCGCGGCGAAGCCGCAGAGCGCGGAGGCGAGCGTGAAGCCGGTGATGCCGATCAGGAACAGCCGTTTGCGGCCGTAGATGTCACCGAGCCGGCCGCCCGTGATCAGACCAGCGGCGAAGGCCAGCGCGTACCCGGCGGTGATCCACTGGATCGCGCCGAAGGACGCCCCGAGGTCCCGCTCGATGCTCGGGATCGCGATATTGACGATGGTGACGTCGACCAGATCCATGAAGGCGGCGGTCATGACGATGGCAAGCGCGATCCAGCGACGACGGTCTGAAGCCGTATCCGGTACGGCGGGCTGTGAACTCATAGGAAGGAAGTTAGAGGCGATGTAGGTCAGATCACGACCTAGATAGGCGGCATCCTGAAGAACATGACGGACACTCCGGCACGACTCCTGAATCTGCTCTCCCTCCTCCAGACACCGCGCGAGTGGCCGGGCAGTGAACTCGCCGAGCGCCTCGAGGTGAGCCCGCGCACCATCCGGCGCGACATCGACCGGCTGCGCGACCTCGGCTATCCGGTCGAGGCGACGAAGGGCGCGGTCGGCGGGTACCGGCTGGTCGCGGGCGCCGCGATGCCGCCGCTGCTGCTCGACGACGAGGAGGCGGTCGCGATCGCGGTCGGCCTGCGCGCGGGGGCCGGCCATGCCATCGAGGGCATCGAGGAGGCCTCGGTACGCGCCCTCGCCAAGCTGGAGCAGGTGCTGCCGTCCCGGCTGCGGCACCGGGTGACCACGCTCCAGGCGGCGACGATCCCGCTCACCCGGGGCGACGGCGCGACGATCGACCCGCAGACTCTGACGGTCATCGCGGGCGCGGCCACCGGGCGCGAACGGCTCCGCTTCGACTACCGCGCGGGCGACGGCACCGAGACGAAGCGGCAGGTCGAGCCGTACCGCCTGGTCTCGACCGGCCGACGGTGGTATCTCGTCGCGTACGACATCGGCCGGGAGGACTGGCGTACGTTCCGGGTCGACCGGGTCTCTGAACCCTTCGCCACGGGGGCGCGCTTCGTGCCGCGGGAGCTTCCGACGGGCAGTGCCGCGGAGTTGCTGGGGCACACCATGTCCCGGCAGCCGGAGCACGACGTCGACGTGACCTTCGAGGCCCCGGCGGCGTTCGTGTCCGCGCGTCTCCCGGACACGCTGGGCGCGCCTCAGGCGACGGGCGAGGGGACATGCCGGCTGCGGGCGAGGTCGACGGACTCGCTGGAATGGGTGGCGCTCCGACTGGCGCTGGTGGACTGCGAGTTCACGGTGCACGGCCCGCGGCCGCTGGTGGAGTACGTGACGGACCTGGGCGCGCGGCTGACCCGGGCAACTCCTGCCCGGTGACCCGCGGGCACAGGACGGACAAGGACCCCGGCACCGGGGGGGGATGGTGCCGGGGTCCGTCTATGGGGGCCTTGCCTGCCGCGGGCGATTTTACGCCGCCGCGTCGAAGCCCGTGTCGCGCGCCATCCGCTTCAGCTCCAGCAGCGCGTGCTTCTCGATCTGCCGGATCCGCTCCCGCGTCAGGCCGTGCTGCTTGCCGACCTCCGTCAGCGTGCGCTCCCGGCCGTCCTCGATGCCGTACCGCATGCGGATGATCGACGCCGTACGGTGGTCGAGCCTGCCGATCAGGTCTTCCAGCTCCTCGCTGCGCAGCAGCGTGAGCACCGACTGCTCGGGCGAGACGGCCGAGGTGTCCTCCAGCAGGTCGCCGAACTGCGTCTCGCCCGCGTCGTCCACCGCCATGTTCAGGCTGACCGGGTCGCGCGCCCAGTCGAGGACGTCGGTCACGCGCTCCGGCGTGGAGCCCAGCTCCTTCGCCACCTCGGCGGCTTCCGGTTCCCGCCCGTTCTCCCGGTTGAACTCGCGCTGGACGCGGCGGATCCGGCCGAGCTCCTCCACCAGGTGGACGGGGAGCCGGATAGTGCGGGACTGGTCGGCTATGGAGCGGGTGATCGCCTGGCGGATCCACCACGTGGCGTACGTCGAGAATTTGAAGCCCTTGGCATAGTCGAACTTCTCGACCGCGCGCACCAGACCGGCATTGCCCTCCTGGATCAGGTCGAGCAGGGGCAGGCCGCTGCGCGGGTAGCGCCGGGCCACGGCCACGACGAGCCGGAGGTTGGAGCGGATGAAGACGTCCTTCGCGCGCTCGCCCTCGGCGACCAGCGCCTCGAGCTCCTCGCGCGTGGCGTCGACAGCATCGCTCTCCACCTCTTCGTCGAGGATCTGCCGGGCATACACACCGGTCTCGATGGTCTTGGACAGCTCGACTTCCTTTTCGGCGTCGAGCAACGGCGTACGGGCGATTTCATCGAGGTACATGCCGACCAGGTCGCGGTCGGCGATCTCCCCGCCCACGGCACTGCTTGCCCGGCCGGTCCCAGTGGATCCGGACTGACGACGGGCGACGGCACGGGTTGCCATGCGAGCTCCCTTGCTGAGTAGGTCGCGACACCCTTTCGGGTGCCCTGCATCCGATGGAAACAACGACTGGAATCCGGACAGAATTCCCACGCGACACATCGATTTTGGCGATCTTGCAGTACCCTGTCCGGCCGGGGGGAGGAGGAGTGCTGAAGGATCACACAGAGGTGCAGGTCAGGGCGGGCACGGAGGCCGATCTCGAGGCCCTCACGGAGCTCTACAACCACTACATACGTGAGACCGCCGTCACCTTCGACACGACCGCCTTCACACCCGAGCAGCGCCGCCCATGGCTGCGCTCCCACCCTGAAGACGGCCCCCACCGTCTTTTGGTTGCTCGGGATGTCCGTTCTGCCCTACTTCTCGGGTACGCGACGAGCAGTCCCTTCCGCCCCAAGCCCGCATACTCCACCTCCGTCGAGGTCAGCGTCTACTGCGCTCCCGACGCCGCGGGCCGCGGCATCGGCACGCTCCTTTACAGGGCGCTCTTCGAGGCACTCGACGGCGAAGATCTGCACCGCGCGTACGCCGGGATCGCCGAGCCGAACGAGGCCTCGGCCCGGCTGCACGCGCGTTTCGGCTTCCGGCACATCGGCACGTACGGCGAAGTGGGCCGGAAGTTCGGCCGGTACTGGGACGTGGCCTGGTACGAGAAGGACCTGGGCAAAGACCCGGGCAGCGGCTAGCCGAACTGCAGGGACCGCTTCGCCAGGCCCATCCAGAAGCCGTCGATCACACTCTTCCCGCCCTTGAGCTCCTCCTGAGACGCCCCCAGGGTGACAAACAGCGGCGCGAAGTGCTCGGTCCGCGGGTGGGCCAGCCGGCCGGCCGGGGCCTTGTTCTCGAAGTCCAGCAGCGCGTCCACGTCCGCCGCCGCGAGCGCCCGCCACCCCCAGTCGTCGAACTCCACCGACCAGCCGGGAGTCCCCTCGTGCCGCAGCGCGGCCAAATTGTGGGTGAAGAAGCCGCTGCCGACGATCAGCACGCCGTCGTCGCGCAGCGGCGCGAGCCTGCACCCGATGTCCATCAGCTTCTGCGGGTCGAGCGTGGGCATCGAGATCTGGAGTACGGGGATGTCGGCGCTCGGGAACATCTCCACCAGCGGAACGTACGCGCCGTGGTCGAGCCCGCGGTCCGGGACATCCTGCACCGGCGACCCGGCGGAGCCCAGCAACTTCCGTACGGAATCGGCGAGTTCGGGTGCGCCGGGCGCGTTGTACCGGACCCGGTAGTAGTGCTCGGGGAAGCCCCAGAAGTCATACACCAGCGGTACCGTCTCGGTCGCGCCGAGCGCGAGCGGAGCGTCCTCCCAGTGGGCCGAGACCATGAGGATCGCCTTCGGGCGCGGCAGGGACGCCGACCAGGCGGCGAGTTCGCCGGGCCAGAAGGGGTCGTCGGCGAGCGGCGGCGCACCGTGCGAGAGATAGAGGGCGGGCATGCGCTCCGCAGCAGGGGTGGCATTCATGACAGCGGCTCCCGGTCCACATCCGGATCGGCTATTTGAACTTTCAATCTAAAACTCTAACCTCATATAGTTCAATCTTCAAGAATGGGTCGTAGAGTGGAATACATGAACACGGCATCCGCTGGCGGGGGCGGCCGCGAACCGCGCTGGCTCACCGAGGACGAACAGCGCGTCTGGCGCGCCTATCTCCATGCCACCACCCTCTTCGAAGACCACCTCGACCGCCAGCTCCAGCGCGACGTCGGCATGCCGCACATCTACTACGGCCTCCTCGTCCAGCTCGCCCAGGCCCCGCGCCGCCGCAAGCGGATGACCGAGCTGGCCATCGACGCGAAGATCACCCGGTCCCGGCTCTCGCACGCGATAGCCCGTCTCGAGAAGAACGGCTGGGTGCGCCGCGAGGACTGCCCTTCCGACAAGCGCGGGCAGAACGCCGTGCTGACGGACGACGGCTTCGAGGTCGTCGAACGGTCCGCGCCCGGCCATGTCGAGGCCGTACGACAGGCGATGTTCGACCGGCTCACGCCCGAGCAGGTCGAACAACTCGGCGAGATCATGCAGATCATGGCCGCCGGGCTCCAGCCGCAGGACTCCGGCGCGGACCTGCCCTGGCTGCGCTGAGCCCGCGCGGCAAGAGGAAGGCCCCTGCCCGGCTTACCCCGGGCAGGGGCCTTCCACTTGACCTCTCAGCCTCCGCCGAGCTCGTGTCAGTGCGCGACGACCGGGACCTTGATCTCGTCCTCGACGCCCTCACCCGACGAGGCGGAGACCGAACCGGCCCCCGGGCGCCCGGTGGTGATAAACGTGATCGCGATCGCCGCGGAGGTCACCAGGATCCCGACCGCCCACCAGATCGCGGACGAGAAGCCGTGCACCATGCCCTGGAGTTGCAGCAGCTGCGGGTTGGTGGCTCCCGCTGCGTGCGAGGTGATGTACGCGGTCGTGGCCGAGGCCGCGATCGTGTTCAGCAGCGCCGTGCCGATCGCGCCGCCGACCTGCTGCGAGGTGTTGACCATCGCGGAGGCGACACCGGCGTCGGCCGGGTTCACGCCGTGCGTGGCCAGCGACATCGCCGGCATGAACGCCGTACCCATGCCAAGGCCCAGCAGCACCTGCGCCGGCAGGATCAGGCCCGCGTACGAGGTGCCGATCTCGAGCTGGGTCAAAATCAGCATGCCGAGCGCCGCCGCCAGGAAGCCGGGGCCCATCAGCAGCCGCGGCGGAACACGGGTCATCAGCCGGGCGCCGATCTGGGTCGAGCCCGTGATCATGCCCACGATCATCGGCAGGAACGCGAAGCCCGTCTTGACCGGGGAGTACCCCTTCACGACCTGGAGGTAGAACGTCAGGAAGAGGAAAAGCCCGAACATCGCGATGATGGCGAGGCCCAGCGAGAGGTAGACACCACCGCGGTTGCGGTCGGTCAGGACGCGCAGCGGCAGCAGCGGGGACTTGACCTTCGCCTCGGTGACGACGAATCCGGCGAGCAGCACCGCGGAGGCGACGAACATGCCCACGGTCAGGCTGTCGGACCAGCCGGCGGACTCGGCACGGGTGAAGCCGTACACCAGCGCCACCAAGCCCAGGGTGGACAGGACGACGCCGGGGATGTCGAGCGAGGAGCGGTTGCGCGCGCCCTCCGGCTCCCGGATCACGAGGTAGGCGCCAACGGCGGCGACGATCGCGAAGGGGATGTTGACGAAGAAGGTCCAGCGCCAGTTCAGGTACTCGGTGAGGAAGCCGCCGAGGATCAGGCCGACAGCGCCACCGCCACCGGCGATCGCACCGTAGATACCGAAGGCCTTGGCGCGCTCCTTGGCGTCGGTGAACATCACGGCGAGCAGCGAGAGCGCGGCGGGCGCGAGCAGCGCTCCGAAGGCGCCCTGCAGGGCGCGGGCCCCGAGCAACATCGCCTCGCCGGTGGCCGCGCCGCCGAGCGCGGATGCCGCGGCGAAGCCGAGCAGTCCGACGACGAAGGTGCGCTTACGGCCCCACAGGTCGGCGATGCGGCCGCCGAAGAGCAGCAGTCCGCCGAAGGCCAGGGCGTAGGCGGTGATGACCCACTGGCGGTTGGCGTCGGAAATACCCAGGTCCTGCTGGGCGGTGGGCAGCGCGATGTTCACGATCGTCGCGTCGAGCACCACCATCAGCTGAGCCACGGCTATGAACACCAGCGCTTTCCAGCGACTGGGGTCGGGAACGGAAGTTTTTGGCATGGGATTAGCCACCTAAGGGTGCGCAGAGGTCAAAACGGACGTGGTCAAAGGTGTTGGAGAGAGGACCTGCGGCGCCGGTTCAACTCATCGGCGCGGCCAGGCTGCTTCACCGCTTCACGGGGTGCACCCGCGCAGGCCCTCCAAAGTCGCGGCCGTGCCCGGTAGTTCGGAGCGCGCGGGCGCTTCGAGTCCGTCCAGGAAAAGCTGCAGATGGCGGTGGGTGAACCGGTCGATGTTCAGACACGCCGTGCCCGGCAGCGGCCGGGTGAGCTGGGAGAGAGCGACGAGCAGATCCCCGACGGCGACGTCGGCGCGGAGCCTGCCCGCTTCATGTGCGCGCGTGAAGAGGCCGTCGACTGCCGCTTCGAGGCGTGCCCGTTCGTGGGTCAGATCGGGATAGTGCCTGTCGAAGGACCCGGTGAGCAGCGGGCACAGCGCCCCGATCCGTTCCTCGGCGGCCGCGTGGGTGAAGCGCCGCAGCGCCTCGAACGGGTCCGCCTCCTCTGCCGCCGCCTCGTGCGCCCGCTGCGTCGTGCGGGCCAGGACGAAGAGGACGACCTCGTGGATGAGGGTGCCGCGGTCCGGGAAGTGCCGGTAGAGCGTGGCATTGCCGACACCCGCTCGGCGGGCGATGTCATCGAGCGGGACCTCGGGCCCGGACTCGACGAACATCTCGCGCGCCGCCGTCACGATCCGCTCCCTGTTCCGCAGGGCGTCCGCCCGCGGCCGGGGGGAGCGGCGAGCTTCGGTGTCGGCGGCGGGGCTCACGGCTCCACTTCCTCTCGTGCCTGGTATCGCTACGTGCATCGCAAGCGATCGCCGCCCAAGCGGGGACCTCTTCCCCGTTTCGCAGCGACATAGTCCAAACGGGGAAACGATCCCCGGTTATTTCCCGTACGCGATGTGACCTACGTCACGGATGCCTCGCGTGGAATACCCACGATCGGACCACCCGGCGGGCGCCCCGCCACCACCCGTCACAGGCTGATCGCAATGAGTGCAGCCAGGGCCCGGCCTGCTGCCGCGGACCCGAAGGCGATTGCATGCAGCCAACGCGCCACCGGATACGCACCACCGGCAGCTCCCGCCGCATCGGCGCACTCGCCGCCCTCGCAGCTCTCGCGCTCGCCGCCCTCACAACGGCGAGCGCCACTCTCCCCGCCCCGACCCGGGCGTCGGGCGGGCCGGTGGCAGCCGCCGACAAGGCCGCGCTCGGCCCCTGCCGAATAGCCTCCACGCTGGGGGTCCAGATGTCGGAGGGTGTGCCGACCCCACCCGGCTACTCCCGCTCCACCGGCGTGGTCCGCGCGCTCAACCTGATGATCGACTTCCCGGACGCGCAGGGTCCGGGGCGGGCGGTGGACCGGCTCGCGGAGTTCTTCCCGCAGACCGCCGACTGGTTCCGGACCAGTTCGTACGGACGCCTCAGCTACCGCGCGCACAGCCCAATCACCGACTGGCTGCGGATGCCGTTGCCGTTCGCCGCGTACGGGATAGAGCGCGGCTCCCCCTATGAACCGGGCTACCGCCGGCTCGCCCAGGACATAGTGCGGGCGGCCGACCCACGGGTGGACTTCGGCGCGTATGACCTGGTCAACATACTGGTCACGCCCAATGCCGGGCCGTCGGCGCTGGAGAACGTGCTCTCCGTGACCTTCTCCGGCAATGACGAGGCCCCGATCGCGGACGGCGTGCCGCTCGCCAACACATCCTTCGTCTACAGCCGCCAGGACGACGGTTCGGGATCGTACGCCGAGACGGGCTATCGCGTACTGCCCCACGAGAACGGCCATGTCTTCGGCCTGCCCGACCTCTACACCTCCGAGGGCGCGGGCGCGGTCGGCCACTGGGACATCATGTCCGAGGACTGGGGGGCCAACAACGATCTGCTGGGCTGGCACAAATGGAAGCTGGGCTGGCTGGACGCCGGCCAGATCGGCTGCGCGTCCCAGCCCGGCGCCTCGGACTACGCGCTGACGCCGCTGGCGGTCGCGGGCGGCGCGAAAATGGCGATCGTGCCGCTCACCGAGAACGCGGGGTACGCGGTGGAGGTGCGCACCCGTGCGGGCAACGACGAGGCCGTGTGCGAGCCGGGCGTGCTGATCTACCGCGTGCAGTCCGACGTGGACACCGGGCAGGGTCCGGTGTCGGTCTCGGACAGCAAGCGGAACAGCGGGGGCTGCACCCGGCGTCCCAATGTGCACGCGGAGCTGTCCGACGCGCTGTACCAGCCGGGGCAGTCCTTCGTCGACCGGCAGAACGGCATCCGTATCGCGGTGATCCGGGAGGAGCCGGGCGGCACCTACCGAGTGCGCGTCATGCGTTCCTGAAGAGCCGCTCCTGCGACACCTGTTCCTGTACGGGGCCGCGGAGCTCGCGCTTGAGGATCTTCCCGGTCGGATTCCGGGGCACGGGCTCGTCCCGTACGAGGACATGAGCGGGGACCTTGAAGGCGGCGAGGGTCTTGCCGACGTGCGCCCGCAGCTCGTCGACGGTGACCGTGGCCCCGGCGCGCAGCTGCACCACGGCCGCCACCTCCTCCCCCAGCACCGGATGCGGGACGCCCAGCACGGCGGCGTCTGCGACATCCGGGTGATCGTGCAGGACCGCCTCCACCTCGACGCAGTACACGTTCTCGCCGCCGCGGACGACCATGTCCTTGATCCGGTCGACGATGCTGACCCGCCCGTCCCCCACGGTCGCGAGGTCGCCGGTCCTGAACCAGCCGTCGTGGAACGCGGCGGCGGTCGCGTCCGGGTTGTTCCAGTACCCCCGCGCGAGTGCCTGCCCGCGCAGCCACAACTCACCGACCTGCCCTTCGGGCAGGTCATGCCCGTCCGGCCCGGCGATCCGCACCTCGGTGGTGGGAGTCGGCCGCCCCACGCTCTCCGGGTTCTCCCGGTACCCGGCGCCGAAATTGGCGAGCACGCCACCGCTGGTCTCGGTCAGCCCGTAGCCGTTGCGCGGCTCGATCCGCTGCCCGTAGCGGGCCGTCAGCCGGGCGACGAGATCGGGTGGGGCCGCGGCCCCACCGGTGTTGAGATGCGTGAGCGTCTGGAGCTCCGCCCCGGCCCTCTCGGCCGCGTCGAGCAGCTGGAGCGCGGTGGTCGGCACCCCGGAGTAGTGCGTGACGCGGTGCCGCTCGATCAGCGCGAGGGCCTCATCGGCATCCCACTTCCGCATCAGTACGAGCGCCCCGCCGGCCGCCATCGTCGAGTACAGCGTGGTGAACGCGGCCACATGGAAGAACGGGAACGTCATCAGCGCCACCGGCGCGGGCCCCTGCCCCGGCAGCACGCCGCGCGCGAGGGCGGCAGCGGCGGCGTAGAACCGCGGATTGAGCGCGGCCCCGACCTGCGCGAGCTGAGTTGCGACGGCGCCCTTGGGCCGCCCGGTGGTCCCGGACGTATAGATGATGGTGGCGTCGTCCTCGGGCCGCACCTCGACTCCGGGCGGCGCGGCGAGCGGATCGGGGGCCTCGAAGTCTTCGTACCGCTCCACCCCCGCGCCCGGCGTGCCCTCCCCGTGAAAGACGACGACCGGTACGCCGGCCCGCCTGCGCCAGGCGTCGACCCGCGGCAGCCGCTCCCCGTCGACGAGCAGCACCCGCGGCGAACAGTCGTCGAGGGCGTACCCGAACTCGTCCTCGGTCCACCAGGCATTGAGCGGAACGGCCACCAGTCCCGCCAGCTGCGCGGCCCAGAAGGCGATCTGCCACTCGGGGTGATTCCGCATCGCGACAACGGCCCGGTCGCCCGGCCGCAGCCCGTACACCTCGACGAACCGCCGGGCGAGCGCGGAGGCGGCGGCGAAGAACTCTCGGTAGCTGTAAGTCCCGGTGGCGGCGACGAGGAACGGCTGGTCCCCGAACGACCAGGTGGCCTCGACGAACTCCCGCAGGGTCCGCGGCCCTTCGGCGTAGAGCAGCCCGCCGTCCTCGCCCCGTACGACGGCGAAGGGCGCCCCGGGCGCAGCCAGTGCGGCTTCGGCGCGGGCGGACGGATCGGGGTGCGGCACGGTCGACCCTCTCCAAGCACTTGCTCAGTACGGAGCGACGCTATGCCCGCGCCCCACCCTCGTCAACATCCGTGTACGCCCCATCGAGGCCGCCGGCCACGAGCATGCCGCCGGACTCCAGGCCGATGCGCACACCGAACCTTCGGCTGACCCGGTCGAGGGTCGCCCGCAGCCACTCGCGGTCTTCGCCCGACGCGTGCCGCAGCCGCATCCGCCGGCTCTGCACGGCTGCCATCCGCACGTCGGCCGCCTTGCCGGTGTCCGGCTCCACCGAGACGAAATACAGCAGCCGCAGGTCGTCCCGGTACTGCTCGTAGCCGGTGATGCCTTCGTAGTCGTCGATGAAGTCGCCACAGCCGTAGAGGATGAGCTTTCCGCGGTACAGCTCCAGCGGGCGGGGATGGTGCGAGGAGTGCCCGTGCACGACATCGACTCCACCGTCGATCAGCGCATGCGCGAAACGGACCTGGCTTCGCGGGATGCCGTATCCCCAGTTGGATCCCCAGTGGACGGAGGCGACCGACACGTCACCCGGTCGTTTCACCTGCCGTACGCGGCGGGCGACCGAGGCCGCCGCGGCGTCCGACGGCTCCGCCACGAAGTCGACCCCGGCCCGGTCCTTGCCCGCCGCCCAGCTCCGCGGAATGCCGCTGGACGCCATCCCGAGGGAAAGGACGAGGACCCGCGCGCCGCCCTGAACGGTGATCACGGCGGGCCGCCGCGCCTCGTCCACATCCCGCCCCGCACCGACCGCCCGCAGGCCCGCGCCGGCCAGGGAGTCGAGCGTCTCCTCCAGCCCCCGGCGACCGAAGTCCAGCACGTGGTTGTTGGCCAGCACACAAGCGTCGGGCCGGCCCGCGACCAGGCAGGGAAGGTTGGCCGGATGCATCCGGTAGTGCACCTCCTTGCCCGCCGCGAAGTCGTTGCCGCGCGTGACGCTGGTCTCCAGATTCACCACCCGGGCATCGGGCGCGGCCTCGTCGAGGATCCCCGGCGCATCCCCCCAGGGCCAGGAGGGATCGACCGGAAGCGGGATGGGTCCGTTCACCGCCTCCGCCAACTCCACATAGGACCGGGCGTCCGCGGTGTACCGCTCCCACAGGGCGGGGTCGCCGGGGTGGGGGAGGATCTGATCGACGCCACGGCCGAGCATGACGTCACCGCAGAGGAACAGGGTCACCACGTCCCCTCGCATGCTTCCACGCTAAGCCGCGCGGTAGGCGACCGGAAACCGCCCGGATCCACGACCGCCGACTTACGGCCTGACCTGCGAAACGGAATGCTTGCCAGACTGGAGCCCGCATCCGCTAGGCTGGTCGCCGGATCTGAATCAACCAGATCTCCCCGCCTTCGCGCCTTCGTAGCTCAGGGGATAGAGCACCGCTCTCCTAAAGCGGGTGTCGCAGGTTCGAATCCTGCCGGGGGCACAGAGAAACACCAGGTCAGGGGCCCTTCCGTCCGACGGACGGGAGGGCCCCTGTGCTTGCAGCACACATATGGCACACATGCCGTGCGCGCGGATGGTGGGGAGCTGTGCAGGATGCCCGTCAAGGATGAGCTGGCCCGGCGCCAGTACGAGAAGCGAGCCGTCGCTGAGGCGGGACTCCACCCTCAGTCGCTCGGCCTCGGCGTCGATCTTGCGGGCCAGGGTCTTCATCTTCGGCTTGCCGTCTGGGCCGTACCAGCGCACGCGGTAGCGCCCGGGTGGCGTACGGCCTGCCCGCTTGGCCTCGGCCACTGCCCGTACGCAGCGTGCCCTATGCGGTCCTCAATCCAAACGCGCGCCAATTAGCACCCCCTCCGGTCAGCAGCGGTCGCCAACGCGAGTGGTAGGAGCAGGGTGGTGGGAGGAACACCGAGTGCGGTGGCGATAGTGACGAGGTCGTCGATGTCGCAGCGGCGGCGGGCGCGTTCGGTGCGGCTGAGGGCGGTGTTGGTCATGGTGCGCCCTGGCTGGCGCAAGCAAGGCATCTCCGAACGACTCCACGAGGTGCTTCTGAAGGAACGCACGGAGGACCTCGCCGTGCTCGGGACTCGGTGAACCGTTCACTCGCCGCCCTCCGGCCGCTGTGCCACCCGCTCGGCATCAGTGGTGGCGCGGCCGGTGGCAGCGAGGAGGGCGAGCAGCGCGAGCACGGCCAGCAGGATGACGACCAGCAGCAGGATGGTCAGGGCCGTCGGGTGGTTCCAGAGCGCGAAGACGAGGGCCACGATCAGCAGGGCGGCCAGGGCGATCCACCGGCGGTGGGTCTGGGTCCAGGTTCCCACCCGGCCGGTGCGGACCTGGTGGGCGTACGCCCACTGTGCCGCGGAGCCCGCGGCGCGCTCGGACGTGCCCCGGATGGCGCGCGGCAGCCGTCCGGGGCCGATCAGGTAGGCGCCGAGCGCGATGACCACACCGAGCACGATCGCCGTGCGCAGGCTGACCCTCAGGAAGTGCAGCAGGGTGTCGAACACGGCTGCCGCGGCGGCCTCCGACTGAACCTGGGGCGGGAGGTTGTCCAGGTAGCAGCGGGCGATGACCAGGACGATGGCCACGACCAGGCAGGCGAACGCCGCGCCCAGAGCCGTACGGGCCAGGGCGCGGCGGCGCCGGTGAGCCAGCAGCACGCCGGCCGCGCCGATCACCACGACGAGCACGGGAAGCCAGTTCCCGATCACGTCCAGCAGATGGGCGCCCTTGCGGATCTTCTCCAACTGGTCGGACTGGAAGAGCACCATCTGCTTGTCGACCTCGGGGATCTTGGAGGCCGGGGACAGCCCGGCGTCCACGAGCGTCTGTTTGACCTGATCGACGGCTTCGCCGACGTCGAGGGTGACCGTGCCGCCGCCCACGCCCACGGCGCCACGGCCCTCGCCGGTGAGCGCGTGCACGACCGCCGCGTGGGCGTTGCGGTTGGCGTTCGTCCAGATCCGCTCGAAGCGATCGCTCTGTACGAAGCGGGTGGCCACCTTCTCGACCGTGTCGTTGACCGCGGAGTCGAGCTGCGGGCCCAGTCCCTTCACGGCCTGCGCGGCGCGAGGCGGCAGCCCCTGCGACTGCAGCCACGCGGCGATGTCCGCGGCGGCCTGGCTGCCGTCCACCCGTACATCGGCGGCATGGGTGATGCGCTTGACCGCCGCGTCCTCGATCGCCGGATCCGAGGCCAGCGGCGAGACTGTTTCCACGTACCGGTCGGTGTCCAGCGCGATGTCGTGCACCCACACCGTGAGCAGGGCGACCGGCACCAGGATGCAGGTGAGCACGATGAGCACCGCCGAGGCGGTGTTCCGCGTGATCCGCACGGCCGCCGAGCCGTGCTTGGGCCCACTCCCCGCCGCGTCACCCGCGCCCGCCTCTGGAACGGCAGCAGGCTCGGGCGGCTCGTGCGAGCTGGTCATGGGTGCTCCAGGGCTCCTGGGACGCGGTCAACCGCCCGGAGTGGTAGCGCCGGCCCGCAGGCGACATGACGGCTCGGCAGCGATGGAATCCCCGTCGCGTTGGCGTGTCGATCGATTCGGGCGGGGGATCACCGCTGTGCATCGTGCCGCGCCGGCGGTGGTGAACATGCGGCGCACACCGCCGGGTGGTGCAATGGGCATGGTGGCGGAAGTGCCCTTGCGTGGAACTGCACCGCAGCGAGTCCGGCCTCGTCGCAGCCGTTCCGGGTCGCGGCCGCGGCAGACCGAACCGCTGCCAAGATGCTTCCCGTGGGGTGGCGAACGAGGCGGACGCCCGAATCGCGGGCCCCGGACAGGCCCGGATACCGGGCTGGTACGCACTCGACCCGCTTTGCTCGGACAACGGTTGGGATCGCCACTGGACGCGGTGCCACGCACAGGCCTGCCGGCCGTGCCCCCGACCGGCAGGAGGCTCCATGCACAGGGACTCCGGGGCGCGCGGTCGCCTCGTACAGCGTTGGTCCGCACGGCTTGCCCTCGTGGCCGGGCTCGCTGCGGTAGTGATCCTGCTCGTGTTCGCCGGAGTCAAGAGCATCGCGCTCCTGGGCGCCGGGCTGGCCGGGTTGGCCATATCGGCAGCGAGCCTGTGGTGGGCACTGACCCGGCGCGGAATCGGCAGACTGCTCGCCTTCACCCTGGCCGCCGTCGCCCCGCTTGCGGTGTTGGCGCTCTACGCATGGGCGGAGCTGCTGTGGGTCGTACTCGTTTTCCTTGCCTTGTGGGCCCTCGGGGTTTCCCTCGGCGGAGCGGCACTCAGCAGGGACATCGAGCAAGCCGGCCCCACGGAGTTGCGGACTGCTCCTCCCAAGCGCCCCTTCCTCATCATGAATCCACGATCAGGCGGTGGAAAGGTGCAGAAGTTCCACCTCGAGGAAAAGGCCGAGGCGCTCGACGCCGACGTCCTCCTGCTGGACACAGCTCATCCGCAGGATGTGGTCGCACTCGCGAACAAGGCAGTCGAAGACGGCGCCGACCTCCTCGGCGTAGCAGGCGGTGACGGCACACAAGCCCTGGTCGCCGGAGTCGCCGCCAGGCACGGCATTCCCTTCATGGTGATCTCGGCCGGAACCCGCAACCACTTCGCCCTCGACCTCGGCCTGGACCGGGACGACCCGTCGACCTGCCTGGATGCGCTCAGCGACGGCGTCGAACTCCGCGTCGACATCGGTTTCATCGGTGAGCGAGCCTTTGTCAACAACGCGTCCTTCGGCACCTACGCAGCCGTGGTGCAAAGTCCCGCCTACCGCAACGACAAGGTCCGCACCATCCTCCAGACGCTTCCCGACCTGCTGACCCACCGACGCGGTCCCCGGCTGGCCGTCCGCGCCGCGGGCATGGTCATCGACGGACCCCAGGCCGTGCTCGTCAGTAACAACCCATACCGGATGGGCGACCTCGCCGGCCTCGGACACCGTGAGGTCCTGGATTCAGGTGCCCTCGGTGTCCTGGGCGTCAACGTCGACAACGCCACGCAGGCTGCCGAGTTGCTCGCAGGGAAGCACGCGCCCGGCCTCACCACCCTGACCGCCCAGGAGGTCGTCATCGATGCGGACGAGCCCGGGATCGAAGCCGGGGTCGACGGTGAGGCACTCACCCTGCCAACGCCCGTACGCTGCACGATCCAACCCCGGGCCCTGCGCGTACGGGTACCACGCCACCGCCCCGGCGTGCCCCGGACGAAGGCCCCCATGAACTGGCGGCGGCTACGGAAGCTGGCTCGCTGAGCTGAGAAGAGGCGGAACGGGTTTCTGGGCGAGCTGCGGGATGCCGAGGTGTTCCGAGGCCGGTGGCGCCCTCGGGCAGCGAAGCGGCGCTCAGGCCACTGCTCGCTCCAGTGCATCAGCTGGCCGAAGGTTCCGGCGGTGCGACGACGAAGCGACGCTGGCCGATGTTGTGGCCGCGGCGTCGATCGCTACAGCGGTGTGAGAGGACGGGACGGCCGGGCGGGACGACCGAAGGACGCATGTGATTGACGTCAGCGAGATCGGCGGAGGGCGAACACCACGCCACCGCCGTCGCCCCGGCCGCAAAGAAGGTCTTCGACAAACGGCTGCCCAACAGCGAACCCAAACTCCGCGAAGCCCTCGGGAAACTGCAGGCCAAGCACACAGCTGTGCTCGTCGTGTTCGACCAGCCTGCCTCCAGCGGCGCCCTACAGCTGGTGACTTTTCACACCTCTACCCGCCACACGTAGCGCGCCGCCGGGCGCAGCCAGCTGGGAGAGGAGGCAGGCCGCGCCGCGGAGGCGGCGCGCGTCCGCACCGCACGCGGGCCTTGATCGAGGTAGGAAAACCTGTGCCAGACCCGTCTGCGAACCCACCGGCCGCCCGGCTTACTACGAGGTCGGTTGCGCGCCGAACTGGGAGTGGTGTCAGCCCGAGGTCCTCGGCACGGCTCAGGGCTTTTTCGTAGCGGACCGCTTCGCGCCTTTGCTCCTGTTGGTGCTCGTACTGCTGCGCCCTGCCTTTGCGGGCACGCTCTTCCGCGTTGTGGCCTCCTTTGTGCCCGCGACCGTCCGCGATGGCGCTGTCCGGGTCGGCGCGGTCGGCCACTTGAACTCGATCTCCAGCTCGATCTCCCCATTACCGATCTCGACCTCCATCTCGCTGCGAAGGTCGTCGGGGATCCGCAGGCTCAGCGTTCCGGGGCTGAGTTCCAGTTCGGCATCCCCACCCTCCCTCAGCGCGGCTGCGATTGCCGTGAGCTGGTCAGCCGCCTCAAGACGTGACAGCGAGCGCTTCTGCTCAAACTTGAGGTCCTTCATGGGTGTCTCCGATCCGGATACGGCCTGGGTGTCGGGCCGCCCCTTGAGGCCATCCCCTGCTTCATCGCTCCGACGGACTGGGAGCGGTACACAGTGCCCAGATCACGAAGGCGTTGAGCGCGATCAGG
Organism: Streptomyces sp. NPDC000880; assembly: GCF_053599675.1. Taxonomy (NCBI): domain Bacteria; kingdom Bacillati; phylum Actinomycetota; class Actinomycetes; order Kitasatosporales; family Streptomycetaceae; genus Streptomyces; species Streptomyces sp. NPDC000880. Next base: position 112,016 of record NZ_JBSFMS010000002.1, read on the forward strand.
ACGATGGCCCAGAACGGCGCGTAGGGAATCCAGAGGAAGTTCGCGAGCATGGCCAGGCCGGCCAGCCCCACGCCGACGACCCTGGCCCAGGTGGCGCCCTGGAACAGGGCGGCACCGGCGAGAGTGATGACCACGCCCATGATCAGGTGGATCCAGCCCCATCCGGTGAGATCGAACTCGTACACATAGCTGCGGGTGGTGACGAACATGTCGTCCTCAGCGATGGCGGCGATGCCCGCGAAGATCATCATCAGGCCACCGAAGATCATCAGGACGGCGGCGAAGACCAGCCAGCCGCTCCCGATACCGGTCTTCTCTGAGCTCCTCACCCCCGCACCCGAGCGGGCCCCACTCACATGGCTGGCCATCGCCGGCTCCTTCGTGCCGTACGGCCCCGCACAACCGCACGTTCACGTTCGGCCGGTCGGGCTACTTCCAATCTCGTCTTCTCGGGTTCACTGCGCACCTCGGGGTGCCCGACGGGCGGTTCTCGATGAGCAGTTCACTGGCCATCTGTGCAGGTCAGGGGATGTCGTCGCGCTTACGGGTAATTAACCGATCATGGCAGCTGCGCTTTCAGCACCTGTGGACGACATCCCCTTACGGGCTATCTGCAAGTCGGCACCGACGAACTGCGGCGCCAGGAAACAGCACAGCAAGCCGCGCCGCTGGCGCCGGAACGGGCAGGACCTGCCGACTCGGCCCACGGGCACCGTCAACCCGGATGACTGGGGCCTCCGTCAGGCCGGACCCGGACCCTCACCGGGCTTCACGCCCACCGCCATGGCGCGGCGAACCATGAGCGCGCCATGCGCGAGGCCCGGATGGGTTCTACGGTTGAGGGAAAGCCTCACATCCGCGGAACTCGGTTCCTTCCGCCTTATATCTCCCTCGGGCTCGAAACTCATCAGGAGGGCATGCCACATGTCCACTGCATCTGACACCCCTGTCCTGGACACCCTCGCCGCCATGACGGTCGACTCGATCGAGCGATGCGGGCTGCCCCCGGACATGCTCCTGCTCACGCGCATCGCGGCACTCGCCGCATCGGACGCCCCGCCCATCTCCTACGTGGCCCACATCGACCCCGCCCTCAAGACCGGCCTGACCGCCGAACAGCTGCAGGACGTCCTGGTCGCCATCGCGCCCATCGTGGGCACCGCCCGCGTCATGACGGCAGCGGGCAACATCGCCACGGCACTCGGCATCGCCATCGCCGTCGCCGATACCGAGATCGAGGCCCAGGGCTGAGAGCAGCCGCCCACCCGGCATCGATGATCCGCGCGGCCGACATCGGGCAGAAGGCCACGGAGCTGCCCTTCTGTCCGACGTGCCCTGTGCCGGGCGTCCCGACGGCCGCAGCACCAGGCAGGAGGGGCTTCGATGACCCAGAACGCGACCACGGCCATGCGCGCGGCAACCCACACCACACCCGAGGAACGCGCGGCCCTCGGCAAGGAAGCGCGGCGCCGCTCGCCGCGGTCCGGCCACGCCGCGTACAAACCGTCTCCTGACCGGCCGGACCCGCTGACGATCCTGGAGGCGCAGTCCGCGGCACGGGTACCCGAACTCGTCCCGATCCGCTACGGCCGGATGCTGGAGTCCCCGTTCCGCTTCTACCGGGGCGCCGCCGCAATCATGGCGTCCGACCTGGCCGACAGCCCGACCTCGGGACTCACGGCCCAGCTGTGCGGGGACGCGCACCTGCTGAACTTCCGTCTGCTCGCCTCGCCGGAGCGACAGTTGATGTTCGACATCAACGACTTCGACGAGACACTGCCGGGCCCCTGGGAGTGGGACGTCAAGCGGCTGTCGGCGAGTCTCGTCATCGCGGGCCGGGCGAACGGCTTCGACGACGCCGAGCGCGCCCGCATCGTGAGCTCCACGGTCCGTTCATACCGCAAGACGATGATCCGCTTCGCGGAGACAGGCAACCTTGACATCTGGTACGCGAAGATCGACGCGGACCTCCTTGAGTCCCTGGCCGCAGGCCGGCTCCACGGAACGAAGCGCGGTCGGAAGAACCTGGCCCGCGCGATGGCGAAGGCCCGCACCCGCGACAGCCTGCAGGCTTTCGACAAGCTCACCGAGACGGTCGACGGCCGGCCCAGGATCGCGGCGGACCCCCCGCTGCTCATCCCGGCCGGCGACCTGCTGCCGGACATCGAGCGCAGCGCGCTGGAACGCCAGTTCCGCAGTCTGATCGAGCGATACGGCCGCACTCTCGCTTCCGACCGGCGCACGCTCCTGGAGGACTACCGACTGGCGGACGTCGCCCGCAAGGTGGTCGGCGTCGGCAGCGTCGGCACCCGATGCTGGATCTTCCTCCTGCTCGGCCGGGACGACCAGGACCCGCTCTTCCTCCAGGCCAAGGAGGCCGACACCTCCGTGCTCGCCGAACACGTCGGCTCCAGCCAGTACCGCAACCAGGGCGAACGGGTGGTCTCGGGCCAGCGGTTGATGCAGGCCACGAGCGACATCTTCCTCGGCTGGGAACGGGTGGACGGGATCGACGGCAAGCAACGCGACTTCTACGTCCGCCAGCTGCGCGACTGGAAGGGCATCGCCATGCCGGAGAGGATGCGGCCGAAAGACATGCAGGCGTTCGGCGAACTGTGCGGGGTCACGCTGGCTCGTGCGCACGCGCGGTCCGGCGACCGCATCGCGATCGCCGCATATCTGGGCGGCGGCGACTCGTTCGACCGAGCACTCGCCACATTCGCCGAGGCATACGCCGACCAGAACGAGCGTGACCACCAGGCCCTGGTCGACGCCGTACGCGCAGGCCGGCTACCCGCGGAGGAACTGCCGACGGCCTGACCCTGGAGAGGTGCGTGCGCGGGGAGGGCCGGGACCGCGCCGGCGGAACCGAGCGTGGTCGAGCAGCGTTGTCACACACTCTTGGTGGGGCGCTCGGCATGCCGGGCATCGTCCTGTCGAACGGGGAGCACATCTGCCGCAGCGTATGAGGCTGCCCCTCTCGCCCCTCTCGCACCATGACGACTCCCGCCCAAAGTGACTCCGCTGACCTCAGTCCGCCAACCGGTTGACCTCCGGAGCGGGTCGCGGATCGCCCTCCGGGGCGGCTGGGACGATGCGCGCATGGCACCCAGAGCAGGCACCGCCAAGAGTTCGGCAACGGCGCGAATCGTCCTGCTGGCACTCGCGGCCGGTCAGTTCCTGATGGCGCTCGACAGTTCGGTCATGAACGTCTCGATCGCGACGGTGGCCGAAGACGTGGGCACGACGGTGACGGGTGTGCAAGGCGCCATCACGGCCTACACCCTCGTGATGGCGATGTTCATGATCCCCGGCGGCAAAGTAGGGGCGCTGATCGGCCGCAAACGCGCGTTCATGATCGGCTGCGTCATCTACGGCTGCGGCTCCCTCACCACGGCGCTCGCGCCGAACCTGCCCGTGCTGCTGCTCGGCTGGTCGTTCCTCGAGGGGATCGGTGCGGCACTCATCCTCCCCGCGATCGTGGCGCTCGTGGCGAGCAACTTCGCCGCTGAACGCCGTCCCGCCGCCTACGGTCTCGTCGCGGCCGCAGGGGCCGTGGCGATCGCGGTCGGGCCGCTCATCGGAGGTGTCGCGACGACGTACTTCTCCTGGCGGTGGGTCTTCGCCGGTGAGGTTGTGATGGTGCTCGGCATCCTGGTGCTCGCCGGCCGCATCGCCGACGCGCCGATCGGCGAACGCCCTCGCATCGATCTCGTCGGTGCCGTGCTGTCCGCGCTCGGGCTCGGGATCTTCGTCTACGGCGTACTCCGCTCGGACGAATGGGGTTGGTTCCTGCCGAAGCCCGACGCGCCCTCGTGGCTCGGGGTTTCGCTGGTCGTGTGGCTGATGCTGGCTGGTCTGCTTCTGGTCTGGCTCTTCCTCCGCTGGGAGGCCCGCATGGTGGAGCGGCGCAGGGAGCCACTCGTCGACCCGGGCATGCTGCACAACAAGCAGCTCACCGGCGGACTGACGATGTTCTTCTTCCAGTACCTCGTTCAGATGGGCGTGTTCTTCGTCGTACCGCTCTATCTGTCCGTCGCCCTGGGCCTGTCCGCGCTCAAGACCGGCGCCCGCATCCTGCCGCTCTCAGTGACGCTGCTGGCGGCCGCCATCCTGATCCCCCGCTTCTTCCCGGACGTCTCGCCGCGGCGGGTGGTGCGGCTCGGGACCCTCGCGTTGCTCGCGGGCGCGGTGGTCCTGATGGCCGCGCTCGACGCGGACGCCGGCGCGGAAATCGTCACCATCCCCCTCCTGTTGATCGGGCTCGGCATGGGCGCGCTGGCGTCCCAGCTCGGGTCGGTCACCGTGTCCGCAGTGCCTGAAGCACAGAGCGCGGAAGTCGGCGGCGTCCAGAACGCCGTCACCAACCTCGGCGCCTCGATCGGTACGGCACTCGCCGGGTCGATCATGATCGCCGCGCTGACGACTTCCTTCCTCACCAGCGTGGACCAGAATCCGGCGATCCCGGCCGAGGTCAAGAGCCAGGCAACTGTCGAACTCCAAAGCGGCGTACCGTTCTTGTCGGACGCCCAGCTCAAGTCCGCCCTCGACGAAGCGGGCACGAGCACGGAGGTGACGCAAGCGGCACTCGACGCGAACGCCGACGCCAGGATCGACGGTCTGCGCGCCGCACTCGCCATCCTCGCCTTCACCGCTCTCCTCGCGATGTTCTTCACCTCACGGATCCCGAAGACCCAGCCCCGTTCGACGGAGCCATAGCCGCGGGATGGCTGGAACCAAGCCGTCTTTGCTTCACCGCTCCGACGGACTGGGAGCGGCGCACAGCGCCCAGATCACGAAGCCGTTGATCGCGCTCAGGACGATGGCCCAGGACGGCGCGTAAGGGATCCAAAGGAAGTTCGCGAGCATGGCCAGGCCGGCCAGCCCCACGCCGACGACCTTGGCCAGGTGGCGCCCTGGAACAGGGCGACACCGGCGAGAGTGATGACTACGCCCACGATCAGATGGATCCAGCCCCATCAACCAGGTGGTCCATCTCGACATCCTGGACGAGGTCGAGCCCTTGCTCTGCTCACCCCCATCACCACCGCCACCGGCCCGCAGGACCTGGCGGGGCTGACCTCAGGACGCCCGGCCCGCATTGCCGCTCGTCAACAGATCCTGGAAGTCCTGCTGTCGAGCAGCCTCCGGCCAGAACGGATTCAGCACACATCAGGACGGGAAACCCCGCGAACACACGAGAACTGCGGAGGGGTATACCCCCAGTTCAGCCTCCCTGCGGCCGACGTTTATGCAGGTCACGACCTTGATCAGAGAAAACTCCTAAGCGGGTGTCGCAGGTTCGAATCCTGCCGGGGGCACCACAAAACTGCAGGTCAGCACACTGAAGCCCTTCCAGGGAGCCTCTTTGGAAGGCCTTCAGGCACGCAATGGGAACGCCCTGGGAACATTAAACTGGGCATTGCTTACATCTCGGATATTTTTTCGCTTCCTGGGCCGCTCATCGGCCACTTCGGGGTCTCCGTAGTACTCACTGCGAAAACAACGGATATCGCTGACCAGCAGGGATGCGGCCCGGATCACTGATCAGTCTTTGTGGCTGGTGCTCTCGCGGTGCTTGCGTAGCTCTCGGTACAGCGTGGAGCGGCTGACGCCGAGTTCGGCGGCGACCTGCTCGGGGATCGCGCCGTCCTTGATCCGCTGGGCGGCCCCGGCCCGGGTGGTGGCGTTCAGCTTCGCCGGGCGTCCGGTCGGCAGTCCCCGGGCCTCCGTGGCGGCGCGGCAACAGCTTCAGCGGCTGCGTCGACTCCCGCGCCAGCCGAGAAGACGAACTGATCAGCCTCGCCGCTGGAGGCGACCTCGTCGGCGTCAGCCGCTCCGCCGTCAGCAACTGGGCCAAGCGCCATACGGAATTCCCGAAGATCGCGCTGCTGACGGGTATCGGCGACAGGCGCATGAAGTACGTCCCCCGCTCCGAGTTCCTCGACTTCGCCCGCGTACAACTGAACAAGAAGCGCCGCTCCGGCCGCTCGACGACACCCCGCCGCCCCGCGGCACTCCTCCGAGCTGAGGAGGTCGCTCACTCCGAACGCCAGATAGCCCGGCTCACGGAACTCGAGGCGCGGCAAGCGGCGACCTTGGCCAACACCCGGCAGGCACTGAAGAAGCACCGCGAACGACTCAAGCGGGCGCGTCAGGGGCTCGCCGCCGAGATCGCCGCAGTCCACCGACTCGAACACACGGAAGGAACGTCACGTGTCCTTTCTTCCCTAAGGCTGCGTGTGTGTGCGGTGCCCAACGAGCTCGTGCATGGTTGGCGGTGGCGCGTCGAGAGGTGCGGTTCCGTCGGGTGTTCACATTCGCTGATCGGTCGCGAGGGCGTGGGTCTGCTGGTGTGACAGCAGCCCGGCGATGGCTTGGACGGTGTCGCTCATGTGCTCGCGTCGGCCGTGATGGCGGGCGAGGGCTCGCCAGTTCTTCAGGTGGGCGATGCCGTGCTCTACCCGGGTGCGGCGGGAGGAGTGAGCCTTACGCTGACGTTCGTAGATCTTCTCGTACCAGTCCGGAGCGTTCTTCTTGAACTTGCGATGTGGTGGCGTCCCGACGCGTCCGCCTGTCTGGGCGCCCAGTCCCTGGTAGCTGGCGTCGGCGAGGATCTCCACGGCGGGCCCGTCTGTAAGTAGCTTGACCAGGCCTAACTGTCGGCATGTGTGATGTCGGCACAACTGGCCGGCTGGGCTGGGCTGCAGAACAGCAGCCTCCCGTCGGCGTCCGTGACGACCATGGACTTGACGGCGTTCTGCTTGTTCTTGCCGGAGATGAAGCGTTCCCGATCCTTGCGCTCCGCGGCGGGCCTGCGCACCCGGATCTCGGTGCCGTCGATGATCCCTGTCTGCCCGCTCGATCCGAGATGGTCGATGACCTCGGCGAGGGTACGCAGCCGGATGCCGGTGGTGATGGTGCAGCCGCGGATCGCGAGCAGCGGCCGCACCTCACCGATTGCACGCGTGATCGTGGAACGGTCGACACCGAACCAGCAGGCCAGCACGTCGCGGGTGGCACCGTGGCGAAGGTGGACGAGGGTAGCCAGCAGCCAGTCGACGAACACCAGCTTGTGCTTCGCGTCGGCGCCCACCGCCCGGCGCCGAGGGCGCGACGCGAGCGCAGCCTGATGCCGTTCATGCCACAACGGGCCGACCTCGGCGACGAGTTCAGCAATCACATCGGGTGTCAGCCCCGTGATCTGCTGGCTCCGGATAATCGCTACACGTGTCCGGTTCCCCACCACAAAGACCATGATCAACGATCAAGAGGCCGACGCGCCACCGCCAACCATGCACGAGCTCGTTAGCTGGGCAAAGAAGGAACGCAGTGGCCCGCGGCGTCCTCGTCTGCGCAGTGCGATCTTGCATCTTCCATGTAGCACCACTGCTTAAGCTGACCGGACGGCCGGTGATTAAATCGCCTCTCATGTCGAAGCCTGACGAACTGCTCGTTGACGTCGCCGCCCTGGTGGAGTCCGGGCACAGCAATCAGATGTCTCTGACCGTGGTCGCCGGTGGTGCTGTTATCACGGGTCGGCTGGCTCCCGAAGCCGTCTGGAGGCAGCGGGTGTCGGAGGTTCTGGCCGACTCGGCCCGCCTGAGCGATTTCTCCGCCGTCTTCACCGCTACTGCGTGCAAGGAGGGGCCGCCCACCCATCTGCATTTCCATGTGGCGCGGATTCTGCAGGGCACGGTGGGGATCCCGGAGACGGGCGGGATGTACCGCGTGGCGATCGAGGACGTCAGTGCCTGGACCATGGGCGACTTCAGCTACTCCGACCACTGACCCCCGCCGCGTGGAGAAGCCGCCGGTATGCGTTGAGGGCCCGACCGGGGAATGCCGTCTGGGGCGAGGATCAGCCGGCCACCGCCAAGGCCGCCCTCCAGACCTGCGTGCTGCGTCTGCGCCGGCTGTTCACCAAACACGGCGTCACCGAGACCTCGATCGAGGCGGTCCCCGGCGGGTACCGGACCGCTGATCACCGCCGCGCCGCACTCCCTCGACCTGCTCGGATTCCGCGAACAGGTACGCCGGGCCGTCCAGTTGGCGCAGGACCCGGAGGCGGAGCTCTACACACTCAAGGACGCGTGAGGCGGGCGATCACGCGGTGGTCTCGGCGGCCCGTCCGGTGAAGGCGCACCCACCATCCCCGGCGGCTACGGCCATGAACCGGTCACCGTGCTGCTGTCCGGTGCGCCCGGCATAGGCAAGTCCGCGCTCGCCCACCATGTCGCCCATCTCGTACGCGACAGCTTCCCGGCCGGACAACTCCTGGTGCAGATGACCCGCCCCGACGCGGAGCCGCGCGGCGCCGGCGAGGTGTCCGCCGAAGTGGCGCACGCGCTGCGTGGCAGACGGGAGGGCGAACGGGCGCTCCTCGTCCTCGACGATGTGGTGGACGCCGATCAGGTCCGCCCGCTGCTGCCCTCGGCCACGGGCGGCGGCGCGTTGCGGACGTGGCTGTCGTACCCGGTGGTTCACTGGTCCGCACCCCGGGCCGATGCGCCCCACCGAGCGCCAAGTACAACAGCCGGGAGCGCCCCGCCCACTGCATCGGTTCGGCGACCGCCCGGGCGCCGAACTATGGCAGCCGCCAGTCCACCGGCTGCGCCCCCTGGCGAACCAGAAGGTCATTGGCGCGGCTGAAGGGCCGTGAACCGAAGAAACCGCCGTCCGCCGACATCGGCGAGGGATGGGCCGACTCGATCGCCGGGAAGCCGTCGAGGAAGGGCCGCAGATTACGGGCGTCACGCCCCCACAGCACGGACACCAGCGGCTTACCACGCGCGACCAGAGCACGGATGGCCTGCTCGGTCACTTCCTCCCAGCCCTTGCCGCGATGCGCGGCCGGCTTGCGGGGTGCTGTGGTGAGCGCCCTGTTCAGCAGCAGCACTCCTTGTCGAGTCCAGGGCGACAGATCACCGTTGGAGGGCCGGGCCAGTCCAAGGTCCGTGTGCAGCTCCCGGAAGATGTTCTCCAGGCTGCCCGGCAAAGGATGTACGTCGGGCGCGACCGCGAAACTATGCCCGATGGCCATTCCCGGAGTCGGGTACGGATCCTGACCCACAATCAGAACACGCACCTCCTCAAAGGGCTGCTGGAAGGCGCGCAGGACATGTGCTCCAGCGGGCAGATAGGTGCGGCCGGCTGCAATCTCCGCACGCAGGAAATCACCCATCGCGGCGATCCGCCCGGCCACGGGACGCAGCGCGTCCGCCCATCCGGACTCGACAAGCTCGTTCAACGGTAGTGCTGCCACGACGCGTCACTCTACTGGTGTACGGAGCGCACTTCCGAATCCGGCCGTCACTGTACGGTGCCGCCGACGGAGCACGGCCATCTCGTGTCGAAGGACGAGAAGTTCCCCGGCGTCACGAGAGCATTCTGACCGTCGCGATCTCCCAAGGGCGCAGGGGAAGGCGGAAGGTACCGTCCTCGACCTCGACGAGGGCGCCGGTCCGGCCGAGCAGATCGACCCGCTGCGCCGATGTGAACGGGCCGTGGACGACCGCTGTCTTGGCGTCGGGGGACTGCGCGACGAGCCGGATCTCGAAGGCTCCGTCGCGGCGGCGGAGGCTGGTCATCACCGCGCCCTGGACTGTGATGCCCTGGCGGGACGCGGGTTCCGCGTCGAGCGGGCCCGTGCCGAGGGCCGCGTGGAGACCGTGCCGGTAGTGCTCGGCGGCGTCGAGCAGACCCCCGTCGCGCCAGTCGCCGGTGTGCGGCACCACCGCTAGCTGCACCGTCGTGGTCCCCACCAACTGCGCCAGCGGGGTCGGGATCTGCGGCCCGGCCGGCTCCTCGCGGTAGGGGTGGACGTTGCGACTGAGCCGGCCGGTGCTCCGGAGCACGGTGAGGGCGAGTTCACCGTCGAGCAGCTCGTACTCACATGCCTGGGTCAGGAGCAGCCCGGCGCCGCCCGCGTCGGCGAACCCGTGCGCGGGGAACGTGGCGATCGGGTACTCGCTGAAGCCGCCCTCGGCGGTCCGGCCGCGCTCGACGACGGCGAACTGCCCCTCGGCGTACGACGTCGACGCCGGGCGGGCCAGCGGGACGTGGCAGCGTACCCGGTGGTCGAGCGACGCGTTGTCCAATGTGAGGTCGAGCCGCACGAACGGCTCGCCTGCGCGCAGTTCCACGCCCATGCGGACGGTCCCCATCCGGACGTCAGCCGTGCGCCTGTCGGCCGCCCAGTCCATCGCAGCCGGCCAGTCATACGTCCGGACAACTGTGAGGGTGCCGCGCAGCGGGCCGTCGACTCCGGCGTCGACCTCGACCGAACGCGGGGCGTCGACCAGGGTGTCCGCACAGGGCGGGGCGTAGTTGTAGCTGTCGCCGCGGTCGCCGCCGTCGACGATCCGGCCGACTCCCTCGAGCACCGTCCCGTCCGCCGAGGTGATCCGGAGTGTGCCGTCGTCGAGCACCGTGACGGTGACCAGACCGTTGGTCAGCGTCCGGCCCTCGGTCCGTACGGCGTGCTCGACCGCGGTGGTGCCGGGCACCGCACGCACCGACGTCCAGCCGAGCGCCGGTGCCTCGACCAGACTGGTCACCGTCCGGCGTTCGGCCTGGACCAGCCGGACCGTCCAGTCACCGGCCGCGCCCGTGACGGCGGCACGCACCGCCTCGACGTCGAACGGCTCCTCGCCGCCGTGCCGTGCCAGCGCGAACTCCAGCAGGCGCTGCTCGTGATCGCAGGTCCAGCCTGTGATCTCGCTGCCGAACAGCTCGCGGCCGTGGATGCGAGGCAGGAACGACGGCAGGTCGGGTCCTGCGATCGTTTCCGAGTGCAGCAGTTGCCCGCCGCGGGACTCGACCTGGGCGGGCAGGCGCGTGCCGCCGGGCAGCTCGACCGACACCTCCGCCCAGTCCGAGGGGATCTCCAGGTCGAGCGTGACCAGGTCCTTCCGGATGGCGGGCGAGGGGTTGACCACGATCATCGCGTCGCGGGACACGGCCCGTGCGAGCCTGCCCACCACGCGGTCCCGCACCGCCTGGCCGAGCTGCCCGGCCTCGCTGATGCGCGCGAACACCTGCGTCGCCGTCTCGTCGACCCCGCAGCCCGTCACCGAGTCATGCCCTGACGCGTCGACCAGCCGCCACCACGCGAGGTCGAGGAATCGCTGCGGCCACTCGGCCGACCAGAGCGCGGCGAACGGTTCGGCGTATCGCTCGACGAGCCGCTCGGCGCGTGCCATCGCCTGCTTGAGGTGCGGGCGCACCGAGAGCACGCCGGGCAGGATGTTGGCCGCGGCGTGGCTTCGCAGCTCGCCCTCGATGACGGGCAGCGCCTGGTCGTGCGCGTCGCGTTCATCGATGTACTCGGCGAGGGTCGTGATCCTTACGTCGACGGACTCAGGGTCGAGCCCGGCGACCAGCTTGACCAGCGACCCCACCGGCGCCGAATGGTCCGTCCCGTACATCGCCAGCACCGGGTCGGTGCCGAACGCCGGCTGCAGCCGCTTCCCAAGACGCGCCATCCGCTCGGCGAACTTCCCGGCGTCGGCGAAGACGTAGGCGGCGTTGCCATAGCCGCCCGCCAAGTACTCGACCCGGACCGAACTGCCGTCCGGTGCGGTCCAGCGGAACGCGTGTCCGTCCACACCGGAGGGGACACCGCGCCACAGGCAGGCGTGCGCGAACCCGGCCGCGGAGAGGATCTGCGGCATCTGAGCGGTGTGGCCGAACTCGTCGGGGAGGTACCCGACACGCATCGCGCCGCCCAGGTCGTTCGCGCGGGCCCAGCCGAGTTCGAGGTTGCGGACGATGTTCTCGCCGGACACCAGGAACTCGTCCAGGAGGATCTGCCAGGGCCCGACCGCCAGTTGACCGCTTGCCACCAGCGCCGCGACGCGGTCGCGGTTCTCGCCGCGGACCTCGAGGTAGTCGTCGACCGCGGCCATCTGCCCGTCGAGGGTGAAGTGGAACCGCGGGTCGGCCTCGGCGCGGTCAAGGACCTCGTCGAGCAGGTCGACCAGGCGGAGCCGGAATCGCTGGAACGGTTCGTACCACTCGCGGTCCCAGTGCGTGTGCGGGACGAGCCGCACTTCAGGGATGCTGGTCATCGGCCAGATACCTCGTCTTCGTCAGGAGGTTCAGGAAAGCGGCGTGAAGGTGAGCGTGAAACTCGCCTTCTGCGCATGGAGCCGGTACTGCGGGAGGACGCCGGGACCGCACGAGGCGGAACCGAGCCCGTGCTGGGCGAAGTCGAGATTCAGGTGGACCAGCTCGCCGGGCATGAGGTCGACCGTATGCGTGGCCGCGTCCAGCTCCTCGGACGTCCAGCGGCGCGCGGTGAAGTCGAACACCGGCTCGCCGTCAATCCGTATCCCGGCCCGGGCCCGGGCCCGGGCCCCGTCCCCGTCCCCGTCTGCGGAGGTCAGCCGCAGCCAGCGCACGTCCATGCGGTTGCCGTTCTCCTGCGGGAACACGTACGGCGTCTGCAACTCGTCGACCGTCAGCGCGAACCGGCCGATCCGCGCTGCCTGCCTGCTGTCCGCGTACGCCTCGCCGGGACCGCCGCCGAACCACTCGGCGCTGCCGAACGTACCCGGCACGTCCATCCGCAGGCCGAGCCGTGGGAGCGTACCCGGCCATTCGCCGTCGGGTTCGACGTCGACACGCAGCCGCAGGCGTTCGCCGTCAGCGGTCCAGTGGTAGTCGGCGAGCATGCCGAAACCGAGCGCGGGCGGCGCGACCCGGGTGCGGACCACAAGTTCGTCACCCCGGACGTTGACATCGGCGACCCTGTGCTGGAGCCGGTGCAGGCCGGCCGCCCGCCAGTCCCGCTCCTCGGGCCGGTCCGAACCACGGTCGTTGTCGGTGGGCGCGCGCCACAGGTCGAGGCGCGGACCGCTGACGGGGTGGCCGCCGAGCGCGGTCAGGCGCCCGGTCGCGGGATCGAACTCACCGGGGCCGAGCCGCAGCCCGGTTCCGGCCGGTCCGGCCGTCCCGCCACTTGTGACCGTTCCGCCGGCGGTGACCGTCGCGGTTGCTGCCGGCTCCGCGGCGGGCGCGACCTGCACCTGGCCCCAGGCCACGACGTGTCCCCCGGTCGCCCAGGACATGTCGCCGGCCAGCGCCGCCCGTACGGTGAGCCAGCTTTCCGCCGCTGTCGCGGGCAACGCGGGCAGCGGGACGTCCACGCTCTGTCCGGCGTGGACCCGGTCCACATCGATCAGGCCCTTCGCCACCGCGACCCCCTCCTCCTCCAGGACCCATGAGAGGACGAGGTGGTCGAGCGAGACGACGTCGTAGTGATTGGCCACGCGGATCCCGCCGGTACTCGCGGTGATCCGTACCGGCTCGAACACCTTCGCGAACTCGGCGAGCGCGGGTGAGGGCGTGCGGTCCGGGTGGACGACGCCGTCGATCACGAAGTTGCCGTCGTGGACCGGCTCGCCGAAGTCGCCTCCGTACGCGAAGAACTCGCGACCTTGCTCGTCGCGCTGGGCGATCCCGTGGTCCAGCCACTCCCAGATGAAGCCGCCCTGGCAGCGGGGATGGCGCTCGAAGAGCTCGCGGTACTCCAGCAGCCCGCCCGGTCCGTTGCCCATCGCGTGCCCGAACTCGCAGAGCAGGAACGGCAGTTCACGGCGGCGGGGGTTGTCATCTTCGTCGGACCGCCGGCCGATCCGGTCGACCTCCTCGTGATCGGCGTACATCCGGCTGAACACGTCGACGTACTCGCACTCGAAGTCTCCCTCGTAGTGCACGGGGCGCGAAGGGTCTCGCTCGCGGGTCCACTCCGCCATGCGCGCGAGGTTACGGCCGGTGTGGGCCTCGTTGCCCAGCGACCACAGCACGATCGAGGGGTGGTTCTTGTCCCGCTCGACCATCCGGCGCATCCGGTCCAGGTAGGCGTCGGCCCACTGGGGATCGTCGCTCGGGTTGCCCGCCCAGCCGAGGTCGCCGAAGCCGTGGGTCTCGAGGTCGCACTCGTCGATCACCCAGAGCCCGTAGAAGTCGCAGAGGTCCAGGAACGCCGAGTCGGGCGGGTAGTGGCTGGTGCGGACGGCGTTGATGTTGTGCCGCTTCATGAGCTCGATGTCGGCGACGGCGAACTCGCGGGGCAGTGCCCTCCCGAACCGCGGGTGGTGCTCGTGCCGGTTGACACCGCGGAACAGGATGCGGCGGCCGTTCACCTTGAGCTGCCCCTCCTCGATCGTGACGGTGCGGAAGCCGATGCGGACAGGCACACGTTCGACCGCGGTGTGCACCTCACCGTCGTAAAGCCGCGGGCTTTCCGCGCTCCACGGCTCGATGGCCTCCAGCTCGACGGCCTCCCCGGCGGGCAGGTCGGCGACGCCGAGCTCCGGGACGCTGATCCGCACATCCGGGCCGGCCGAGACGGACAGCGTCCCGCGGCCGGTTTCGTGGTCGTACCCGGCGTGCACCGTGTAGTCGGCCACGCCGCCCACCGGGCGCGCCAGCAAGGTGACGGCCCGGAAGATTCCGGACAGCCACCACATGTCCTGGTCCTCGAGATAGCTGCCCGCGGACCACTGGTGTACGCGCACGGCGAGCAGGTTGTCCCGCGGGCGCAGCAGCGCGCCGACGTCGAACTCCGACGGCAGCCTGCTGCCCTTCGTCACGCCCAGCTCGTGGCCGTTGAGCCAGATCCGCGCGCTCGAGTCGATGCCGTCGAAGCGCAGCACCGTCGGCGCGTCCGTCCAGCCCTCGGGCAGGTCGAACGTCAGCCGGTAGTCACCGGTCGGGTTGTCCGACGGCACCTCGGGCGGATGGACCGGGAACGGGTAGCGCACGTTGGTGTAGGCGGGTTTGCCGTGCCCCTGCAGCTGCCAGTGGGACGGCACGGGGAGCGTGTCCCATTCGTGGTCGTCGAAGTCGTCGCGTTCGATCCCGTCCGGCGCCGCCGCGATCGACGGCGACAGCAGGAACCGCCAGGTGCCGTTCAGACTCAGTGCCCGCGCGTCCGAGGTGAACGCGGCGCGGGGCGGCAGCGAGCCGTGGCCGGGGGCGGGGTCTTCGACGTACGACAGAGACATGGATTCCTTTCAGTCCTTGCGGAGGCAGTCTTGAGGGGAGAGACCCTGAGGGCTCGGTCCATGACGGCGCCGGTCCTCAGCCCTTCAGGGCGCCGGCGGCGATGTTGGCGATGAAGTGGCGGGCGCCGAAGAGGAACACGATGATCAGCGGCACGATCGCGACGAGCGTGCCCGCCATGACGACGCTGTAGTCGGTGACGTACACCCCGTTCAGCTGCGAGAGCGCCACCTGCAGCGTCACGTGGTTCGAGTCGATCAGCACGACCAGCGGCCACAGGAAGTCGTTCCAGGCGTTGACGAAGGTGAAGATGCCGAGGAACGCGAGCGCCGGGCGGAGCACCGGCAGCCCCACCGAGAGGTAGGTACGGAAGAACCCGCAGCCGTCCATCCTGGCCGCCTCGATCAGCTCGTCCGGCACGGCGCCGCGGGTGTACTGGCGCATCCAGAAGATGCCGAACGCGTTGGCGGCCGCGGGGATGATCAGTGCCTTCATGGAACCGACCCAGCCCAGGTTCGCCATGATCATGAACTGCGGGATCGCGGCGAGCTGGGTCGGGACCACAAACGTCGCGAGCAGGATGCCGAAGAGCACGTTGCTGCCGGGGAACTTGTACTTGGCGAAGGTGAACGCGGCGAGGGAGTCGAGGAACAGCACCAGCACGGTCGTCACGATGGCGACGACCAGCGTGTTGAGAAGTGAGCCGAAGAAGTCGATCTTCGAGAAGACCTGCCCGATGTTGTGGAACAGCTGACCGCCGAAGACCAGCTTCGGTGGGGAGGAGTAGATGTCGGCCGTCGTGTTGGACGCCATCACGGTGAGCCAGTAGTAGGGGAAGAGCGTGATCAGCGCGCCGATGCCGAGTGCGCCATAGGTGAGGATTCGTCCGCGCCCGTACATCATCGCCCTGCCTCCTTGATCTTGACCCGGCTCCGTTCTGGGCGCTGGATGAGCCGCCAGTTGAGGATCGAGAAGAGGACGACGACCACGAAGATGCCCCAGGCGATCGCGGCGCCGTAACCGAAGTCGTTGCCCGCGAAGGCCGTGCTGTAGAAGTAGAGGACCATCGTCATTCCCGCTCCGTCCGTGCCGCCGCGGTTGCCGAGCAGCACCTGGGACTCGGTGAAGATCTGCATTCCGCTGATCGCGGACATCACTACGGAGAAGAGCAACACCGGCCGCAGCAGCGGCAGGGTGACCCGGAAGAACGTCTGCACCGGCCCGGCCCCGTCGACGCGTGCCGCTTCGAAGACGTCTTTGGGCAGCGCCTGCAGCCCGGCCAGGAAGATGATCGCGTTGTAGCCGGTCCACCGCCAGATGATCATGATCGCGATCGCGACGCGGATGGCCCACGGGTCGCTCAGCCACTGAACGTGATCGACGCCGAAAAGGCCGAAGAACCAATTGAGAATGCCGAATTCACCGCTGAAGATCGAGCCGAACACCAGTGACATGGCCACGATGGATGTCACGTTGGGAAGGAAGTACGCGAGGCGCAGGACACCCTTGAAGCGGACCGACGAGTTGAGCCCGAGCGCGATGAGCAGGGCGAGTGCGGTCATCGGGATCGTCGACATCACCCAGATGATCAGAGTGTTGCCGATCGATTGCCAGAACGCCTGGTCGGTGAGCAGGAATCGGAAATTCTCCAGCCCGACGTACTTCATCGAGCCGACGCCGTCCCAGCGTTGCAGTGACAGGAAGAGCGAGTACACCACGGGGTACAGGCCGAAGACGGCGAACAGAATGAAAAACGGCGCGATGGCCAGGTAATGCGGCAGGTAACGCCACCGTCTGCGCCGGGCGACCGATGCGGGCAGTGGCGGGGCGGACGGCTTGATCGCGGGGGCACCGACGTCGGGGATCACGGTCATGAGAGCACTCCCTGCCTGCGCAACAGACGTTCGACGGCGGTCCGCGCGTCGGTCCAGGCCTTCGCGGGATCCTTGCCCCCGAGCTCGACGTTGTTGAGCTCGTCGGTGTAGGTGTCGCTGATGGTGATGTCCCAAGGACTGAAATAGGCGTACTTCACCTCTTGGGCGATCTTCCCGAAGACGCTCATGGTCACCTGGCCGCCGAAGAAGGGCTCAGGGGCGAGCAGCCGCGAGTCGGTGAAGGCGGACGGGCTGGAGGGGAACAGGCCTACGTCGAGGTAGTTCCGCGGCTGGTTCTCGGGTGACTGCATCCACCGGATGATCTCGAAGGCGGCCTCCGGCTGCGGGCAGTACCGGGTGATGGCCAGGAACGAACCGCCCTGGTTGCCGGCGCCGCCCGGGGGACGGCACACCCGCCACTTGCCGGCGGTGCCCGGCGCCGACTGCTTCAACTCACCAGTGATCCACGACGCGTTGACCAGGCTGAGTTCCTTGCCGCTGTTCCAGGCGGCATGCCGGTCGACCGATTGCCCATTGAAGCCCTGCGAACCGGCGTACCCCGCGGTGAGGCGGCGCTGGAACGCCTCCAGCGCACGGTCCCAGGCCAGGCGGACATGCGACTGTTCGTCGAGGTAGTGGTTGTCCCGGTCGAAGTACTTCTTCGACTCCTGGGCCAGTGAATAGGTGAACACCGTCTTCGTGTCGGTGATCAGGTACCTTCCCGGAAGCTTCTTCTGCAGCCTCTCGCCGAACGAGAAGTAGGCCTCCCAGGTCGGCACGGCCGCCGCGACGTCGTCGGGCTCGCTCGGGAACCCGGCCTTGTCGAAGATGTCATGCCGGTAGTACAGGGCGGCCGGGCCGATGTCGACGGGAAAGCCCATCTGGAACCCGTCGGGGCCGGCGCCCGCCTGCCACTTCCACGGCAGGTACTCCTTCGCCACCGTGCGGGCCCCCAGCGTGTTGAGGTCCACGAAGCGGTCGCTGTCGGAGAAGTACGTCGAGATGTTGTCGCCGAGCATGGTGATGTCGGGCAGGTACGCCCGGCCGGCGAGCGCGGCGAGCAGCCGCTGCTTGAGGTCGCCGCTCACCTGCGACGTGACGAGTTTGTCGCCGGCGAAGCGTTCGGTGGCCTCGCCGAGGACGTTCTCGGACAGGCCGTTCGAGGTGTACCAGAGCGTCAGGCGCCCTGGGTTCGCAGTGGTGGGACTGGAACATGCGGTGGCCCCGAACGCCGCGGCCCCGGTGGCGGCCGCGCCGGTCAGGAACCTTCGTCGAGTCAGCGTCATCGAGGACCCTTCACGTCCCGTGAACGCTCCCGTGAACGCTCACGAACTGCCGGGAAGTCTGCGCGGCCGCTGTTTTCGAGTCAAGACATTCGTACGAAGTGGGCGATCGGCTCCGGCTCGGCGGAACCACGCAACGGCAACTCGGCCCGGACAGGGCCCGCTTACGCGGATTCGCGCAGCCGCAGCTCGGCCCGGACGACGAGATCGTCGGCTCCGAGCAAGTCGGCCCCGGTCAGCAGCCGGGCAGCCTGGTCGATGGCGAGCGTGCCCAGTCTTCGCGTGTCGAGGGCGACAGTGGAGAGTGGGGGCTCGACGAGCGTGCCGAGTTGCAGGCCGTCGAAGCCGATCACGGCGAGGTCCTGCGGGACGCGCCTGCCCAGTCGGCGCGCCTCGCGCAGGGCGCCGATCGCGATGATGTCGTTGAAGGTGAAGACCGCGGTGACGTCAGGATGGAGGGTGAGCAAGGCCTTGAGCGCCGCCCCGCCTCCGTCGGCCGACTGGCTCGCCCCGACCACCGCGCCGGCCTCGATCCCGTGTGCCGCTGCGGCAGCCCTGAACCACTCGCGCCGGATGCTCGGCTCAGGGCGGCCGGCGTGGTCGAGCATGCCGATCCGCTCGTGCCCCCCCGCGACCAGGTGCGCGACCGCCGCGTGGACCCCGTCCTCACCGTCGATCCGGATCGAGCTGAACCGCGCCGTGTGGTGCTCACGGTCGACGAGCACCACCGGGATGCCGCGGGTGAACAGGTCGAGCTCGTGCTCGGGGCGGCTGAAGTAGCCGACGACCGCGTCCACTTGTGAACCGATCACCTGCAGCGTGCCGAGTTCCTCCTCGGCACTGTCCGCGGTGTCGTAGACGACCACGTGCCAGCCACGGGCCCGGGCCGCCTCCAGCGCGGCCGCGGCGACCTCGGTGAAGTACGGGTTGAGCAGGTCCGGGATCACCAGCCCGATGGTGGTGGTGTCCTGCCGGACCAGACCGCGGGCGAACCGGCTCGGCCGGTAGCCGAGCTCGAGGGCGGCGTCGAGCACACGCTGTTTGGTGGAGACGTCGATCCCGTCCTTGTCGTTCAGCGCCCGTGACACGGTCTGCCGGGACACGCCCGCGGACCGGGCGACGTCGTGGATCGTCACCCTCCGGGGTTCCGCTCCCGACGACACCACCATCGCGTACCTCCCGATGCCTGCAGGCGCCAGTGCGCCCGCGGAGTCCGAGTATGCCCGTGCCGGGCGCGGCGGCGCGAGATGATCCCTCCGGCCCAGCCCCGCGCGAGCACGACCGCGAGGACCGGCCGAAGGAAGCGTGTAGCCGGGCGGGCGCCGCGAGCGGGGCGGTGACCCCGCCGCAGCCGGCGACACACGAGCGTCGACGCCGGCGTCCAGGCGCCGGTTCCCCCCTCTGCTGCCCTGAGCCCAGCCGGCTGTTCGCCATGAAGCGCACAGACCCGGTCGATCCTGTTGGCCCCAGCATGCGCGGCTCGGGATACTCTGCCGTCCTCACTCTTCCTCTTCCGGGAGTCGGGCCATGAGGTCTCGTATGCGTTCGTCGGACGGCAGCGGTGCGAGTTGCCTCCAGTGATCAAGCCCTTCGGCTTCCGTCATCGGTACGGATCAGGCCCCTCGTTCGAGAAACTGCATCCCCAACCCGTCGGCCAGGCCGTGCGCTTGAGCTTCTCGATGGCGCCCGAAGTGCGCCCTGTGCCCGGCAGCCTGGACAACATCTTCCGGGCGATGCACGCCGACCTGGGGCACCCCCGTCCGGCCAACGGCGACCTCACGCCACGGACCCGGCAGGGCGTGCCGCTGCTCAACACGGCGCCCGACTGGCGGCTTCCGTGACCCTGCGCTGGGTCCTCGCAGTGGACTCCGGCGGCTCCGGCCTGCGTACGGCGCTCGCCGACGCCTCCGACCTGGCACGCGTCGACAGTATCGAGTCGAGCGAACCGGTGCGCACCGGCGACGGGGGCATCGACGCGGAGCATCTGCTGGACCAGTTGCTGCCGATGGCGCTCACACTGCTGAGCCGGGCCGGGGGCGGCACCGTGTCCGCGGTCGCGGTCGGCGCTGCCGGGATGGCGACGCTCGGCGGCCGGCTGCGTGCCGAACTCCCCGCCGCACTGGCCGAGTCACTGGGTGTACGCCGTCTTGCGCTCGCCGCGGACGCGGTCACCGCATACGCCGGGGCGCTCGGCCAGCGTCCCGGGGCCGTGGTCGCGGCGGGCACGGGCATGATCGCGATGGGCACGGATCTGTCCTCCTGGCACCGGGCCGACGGCTGGGGCCATCTGCTGGGCGACTGCGGCGGGGGCGCCTGGATCGGCCGGGCCGGTCTGGAGGCTGCGCTGCGCGCCCACGACGGGCGGCGCGGCGGGTCAGCCGCGCTGCTGGCCAGGATGGAGTCGGTGTTCGGTCCGGCGCAGGAGCTGCCGGGAATGCTGTATCCGCGCCCCGACCGGCCCGCGGTGCTCGCCTCCTTCGCGCCCGAGGTCGGGCGGTGCGCGGCGGAGGACGACGCGGTGTCCGCGACCATCCTCGCCGGGGCCGCCCGGCATATCGCGGAAGCGGCCACGGCCGTGTGCCCGCCGGCCGCCAAGGCACCCGATGGTTGTGAAGTCGCCCTGACCGGCGGGCTGTTCAAGATGGGCGACCCGCTGCTCGTACCACTGAGGAGCGAGCTGGCCGGGCGACTGCCGCACGCCCGGCCGGCGTCCGCGGCCGGCGATCCGCTCACCGGCGCGCTGCTTCTCGCGGCCGCGCTCGCCACCGATTCGCTGCGACTGCCCCGCCATCCGACGCTCCTGCACGTACCGACAGAGCAGGGCAGTTGAGGCGTACGACATTCACCGGATAAATACGGACAGATGACGCTTGGCTGGCCCCTCCCCGAACAGCCGCACCCCCAAAACCAGTAGCATGCGGCGCCATGAGCTCCCCCACTGGGCCCGCATCCGGCCTGCCTGTACGAATGCCGCGACCCCGCCAGCCAGGGCGGCACCGCCGCCCGGAACCCGTGGCGGCTCCTGAGGGCGCGCCCGCGCTCGTGCTTGCCGTTCCCGGCGCTCCCGTGTACGCCACGCGCAGCCTGGCCGAAGAGGTCATAAGCATCGCCCGTTCCGAGCTGCCCGGCCTCGACGTGGCCATCGGGTATCTCGACGGCGACGACGCCGAGTACGCCAAGCTCGAGAGCGTCCTGGCGCACACCGCCGCCCGGCGCACCGAACGGTACGAGATCGCGAAGGCAGCCGGCCGTGAAGTGGCCGCTCCCGAGGGGCCCGCCGCCGTCGTGGTGCCGCTCCTCGCAGGCCCGGACAACGCCCTGATGCGGCGCATCCGCCAGGCCGTCATGGACAGCCGCACGAGCGCCGAGTTGACCGACGTCCTCGGCCCGCACCCGCTGCTCGCCGAAGCGCTGCACGTCCGGCTCTCGGAGGCGGGCCTGGCGCGTGCCGACCGCGCCCGACTGTTCACCGTGGCCACCGCGGCCGACGGCATCATCCTGGCCACGGTCGGCGGCGAGGAGGCCGTCCAGGCCGCCGGGATCACCGGCATGCTGCTGGCCGCTCGCCTCGCGGTGCCGGTGATGGCCGCGGCGCTCGACCAGGAAGGCTCGGTGAGCGCGATCGCCGAGCAGCTGCGCGGCTCCGGCTCGGCGCAGCTCGCCCTGGCCCCGTATCTGGTCGGCCCGGAGCTGCCCGAGGGCCTGCTGGACTCCGCCGTCAAGGAGGCGGGCTGTGCTGCCGCCGAGGCGCTCGGCGCCTATCCGGCGATCGGCAAGCTGGTGCTGTCGCAGTACACGACCGCGCTGGGCATCGCCCCGCAGCCGCAGGGCTCACCCTCGCACTGACGGCACTGTCGTAGGTACACAGAGCAGAGGCGCACAGCGGATACGCAGGTGGGCCCGCACCACTCGAACGGTGTGGGCCCCCGCGCTACGGCCCGGTGATCAGGCGAAGATCACGCAGGAGGCCGCGGGGGCGTCAAGGGAGCCCGCCCTGCGCGGCACGCCGGTCTCCGGGTCGATGTCGAACCAGGTGACGTCCCCTGAGCGCTCGTTGGCGGCGTACAGCCTGCGTCCCGTGGGGTCCAGGGCGAGGTCGCGCGGCCAGTGGCCACCGCACGGCACCGTGGTGATCAGCTCCGCCTTCTCGCGCGTCTCGTCGAGCGCGAATACGGCGATGCTGTCGTGGCCGCGATTGGCGGTCCACAGATGCCTGCCGTCGTGCGAGACGACCACTTCGGAGGGGTAGACGGGTCCAGCGACGCCGTCCGGCAGCACCGGCGTCTCGCCGACCGGTTCGATGACGCCCGCGTCCGCGTCCCAGCGGCAGACGGTGAGGGTCGGCACGAGCTCGTTCAGCACATAGGCATGACTGCCCGCGGGGTGGAAGGCGAGATGGCGCGGCCCGGATCCGGGACGCAGCGCGGTCTCGCCGTGCAGGGTCAGCTCACCCGCATCGGGGTCCAGTGCGCAGATCCGTATGGAGTCGGTGCCGAGGTCGACGCCGAGCACCCAGCGCCCGGTCGGATCGGGCAGCACCTGGTGGGCGTGCGGACCGCGCTGCCTTTCCGGGTCCGGTCCCGCGCCCTCGTGCTGCAGTACGCCAGTGGCGGCGCCCGGCTCTCCGCCCGCCCCAACGGGGAGCACAGTGACGCTGCCCGAGCCGTAGTTGGCGGTCACCAGGTGGCCCGCTGCGAGAGCGAGATGGGTGGGGCCTTCGCCGCAGACCGGGATCCGCGCCCCGATCGGCTTCGGCGATGGCCCGTTGACGTCGAAAGCCACCACCGCGCCCTCGGCGGTCTCCGAGACGGCGTAGAGGACCGGGCCGCCGGATCCGATCGCGATGGCGAGATACGACGGGTCGACGATTGCGTCGCTCGCTCCCGTCTCGGCGAGCGCACCTGTCTCCCCGTCCACGGCGGCGGCGATGATCCCCCGGCCTCCGGCCGAGGTGAACGACCCGATGAATGCCCGCCCGGCGTCCGTGTCACCCACAGCGATTCTCCTCTCCGCCGACTGATCGCTTGTTGCCGGGCCGACGGTAGCAGGCGGTCTAGACCAAGTTCGGCTACTGGTCGCCCCGTTCACCGCGGGCTCGCGCCTGCGCCTCGGGGTGGTGGACATAGGCGGGCCGCCACTGGGTGGGGTCGTACGTACGGTGGAAGACGGGCGTCGCTGAGCCCGAGATGGGCGGCACGATCCACGACCAGTCGGCGCCGACGCAGCGGCCCCGGCTCGCCTCCCGGTCCAGATGGGTGAGGAAGCGGCGCGATTCGGTGTGGTGGTCGGTGACCGTGACGCCGGCGCGGTCGAAGGAGTGCAGCACGGCGCGGTTCAGCTCGACCAGCGCGCGGTCCTTCCACAGCGAGCGGTCGTTCGTCGTGTCGAGGCCCAGCCGCTCGGCGACGCGCGGCAGCAGATCGTAACGGTCGGTGTCTGCGAGGTTGCGGGCGCCGATCTCGGTGCCCATGTACCAGCCGTTGAAGGGGGCTGCGGGGTAGCAGATACCGCCGATCTCCAGGCACATGTTCGCGATGGCGGGTACGGCGTGCCAGCGCAGGCCCAGCTCCTCGTACCAGCTCACCTCCGGATGGTGCAGCTCCACTTCAAGCACGGCGTCGCGTGGCACCTCGAACCAGCGCGGCTTGCCGTCACCGTCCTCGATGACGAGTGGCATCAGGTCGAAGGGTGTGCCGGGGCCGCCCTGCCAGCCGAGCCGTAGGGCGAAGTCGGTGAGCTCGGCGTTGCGGGGGTCGCCCACGGTGGGCCCGTGGGCGGAGCCGTAGCCCGCGTACCGTATGAGCTGCTCGTTCCAGATCCGCGGACCGGGGCGGCCGGGCGCGTCCGGGGCGAAGACAGTGATCATCGGGCGGATGCGGCCGCCGTTGGTGGCCTGGCGCAGGTGTTCCACCGACTCGCGTGCCACGGAGTCGGCGTCGTCGATGTGTCTTCGGTCGCGTATCCGCAAGGAGCGCCAGTAGAGGCGGCCGATACAGCGGTTGCTGTTCCGCCAGGCCACGCGTGCGCCGTAGGCGAGTTCTGCGCGGGTGTGGCGGTATGTGCCGGTCTCGTCGATCTCCGCGAGGACGGCGGCGATCCGAGCGGCCGGGTCCCCCGCCGCTCGCTCCTCCCGGTGGTGGAGGCGGATGAAGTCCTCGGCCTCCTGCCGGTCCACCTGTGCGCCGGTCAGGTACAAGGGTCTGAACAGAGACTTCCGCATGGTGCGCACCCCCGGGCTCCTGGCGGACGTGGATGCCGCTGTGGTTACCCCTCGAACAGCCTGATCCACCCTGTGTGTGCCGGGGGAATTTGCCTCCTTCAAGGGCTTTGGGTCTATTCCCCAGGTCAGGCGGTCACGAGGGGGGCGCGCGGAGAGGTACGCAGGGGCGCGTCCAGCTCCGCGAGCGCCCGCTCCAGTGCCTGGAGATGCGTAAGGGCCGCCTCAGCACCGGGGTGGTGGTGGGGCACCGGTACGGAGTCGCTGTGTGCCTTCCCCTGCCGGGCGGCGGGCGGCACCAGGGCGTGCACCGCGGCTTCGACACGTTGGCAGGCGGCGGCCAGCCGCGCGTCGTGCGAAGCGTCCGGGGCGGCGGCGACGGCGGCGAGGCCACGGACCTCGCGTGCGCATTCGTCCAGCAGCACGATCACCTGGCGGGCGCGCGCCTTGCGGGCCCGCAGCGGGCTGAGCGGATGAACGAGCGGGGCGAGGGAGAGCCGTACCCGACCGAGCAGCAACTCCAGTTCGGCGGCGAGCGGCGCCGGGTCGGCCTGCTCGTCCCCGCCCAGCCGGCGCGCCGCAACGGTGGTGCAGCCGTGAACGCAGTGCACGGCGCGCCGGATCCAGGCGTCGGTCGCCGCATGCGTGGTCACGGGCAAAATCAGGGCGACGCCGAGTGCCGCGCCGAGCGCGCCGACTGCCGTCTCCTCGAACCGCAGCAGCAGCAGCCCGGGGTGGAGCACGCCAAGCAGCCCGTACAGCAGGCCGGCCATGACGGTGACGAAGAACATCATCCAGCTGTACGACACGGCGGCCGTGTAGAAGATCCCGAAGACGCACACCGCCACCAGTGCGGCCGTGGGGACCGTCGCACCGTGCAGCGGGACGGCGACGAACAGCCCGGCGACGATGCCTGCGACCGTGCCGAGGACCCGCCGGAAGCCGCGAACCAGGGTCTCGCCGCGCGAGGCGGTGTTCACGAAGATCCACCAGGCGGCGCCAACAGCCCAGTACCAGCGCTCCTGCGAGAGCAACTGACCCACCGCTAGTGCGAAGACCGCCGCGACAGCCACCTGGACCGCCTGGCGGGTGGTCGTCCGCGCAAGGCCCGATCCGCCCGGCAGCGTGGGCACGGCGGGGGGCGACAGCCGGCGCTCGAAGCACCAGACACCGAAGCGAACCGCCGACGAGGCGAGCACGGCGAGAACGACGGCCGAGTACAGCTCCGGCAGCTGCTCAGGCGCCGTGCCCAGGAACTGCGCCACGAAGAAGGTCATGAACGCGAAGACCCCCAGGGCGTGGCCCCGCGGCCCCCAGCGGCGCACGTACACCCCGGCACCGGCCACTGCCACGAAGGCCGCGTCACGCAGCAGCGGGTGCCCATACAGCCCAGTCGCGAGGGCAAGCACTGGAACGCCCACTGCGGGCAGCAGCGCCGCGGTCACAGCCTGGCTGCGGACTGTCGAGTCGGTGACCGTGAAGAGGGCGAGCAGTGCGGCGAGCCCACCAGTGATCGCGGCGGTGAGGCCGTGACCGGTGAGACCACAGACAACCACCGCCAGACCGATGCCGAGGACGGACCGAATGGCGCTGCGCAGCCGCAACCGACCCGGATCCGGTACCACGAACATCCTCTTCATCACTGCTTTCCGCCCCGCCTTCGCCCTGACATGGAAAAGCGCCGCGGAGTCCGCAGCGCCATCGACCTCCATAAGAACATCCGCGACCCCATTGGCTCAAGCAACGCTCGAATCGTTGGGCCATTGGCCCAGCCAGACCTAACGATCACGGCCGAGATGCGAGCCAACGGACTTCGAAGTCGATTACTGCGCGAACAAGGTCACCAGATGACGAGGGGCGGGCTCCGGACGCGCTCGCCGCGGTGGCGCAGCGTCACGCACTATGGAGAAGCCGAAGCCGCTGAGAACGTGAAACAGCTCGGTGCAGACGATCATGTTGATGATCGTCTGCATGAATGCAGCAACGCGATCACGGAGGGTGTCTCCCATGTCGAAACCACCGCTTCCCAAAGAGGCAGTCGCGCTGTTGACGAAGGCCAACCCGGCCGTTATCACGACCCTGCGCTCGGACGGCCAGCCGGTGTCCACGGCCACGTGGTACCTCTGGGACGACGGCCGGGTACTGGTCAACATGGATGAGGGACGTAAACGGCTGGAGCATCTGCGCAACGACCCGCGGGTGTCGCTCACCGTGCTCGACGAGGGCAACTGGTACACGCACATCAGCATCACCGGGCGCGTCACCGAACTCAGCGAGGACAAGGAACTGGCCGACATCGACCGGTTGTCCCGGCACTACCTCGGCCTGCCCTACCCGCAGCGGGATCGCCGCCGGGTCAGTGCATGGATCGAGATCGACCGCTGGCACGGATGGGGCACCTTGAAGGACAGCAGCCAGGCCGGGTGATGTCTGCCCGCCTGACCGCGTCCGTGCGCAGTTGGACTTCATGCTCCGCGCCGAAGACTTCATGGAACTGACCCCGCCGCCCAAGTCGCTTATCGTCAACGTGATTCGTGACGGAAGCCTCGGCTCGGCCAGGACGAGGACCATGACGTGGAGGATGATTGTGCGCTACCGCGAGCTGGGACGCAGTGGATTGTCCGTGTCCGAGATCGGTTACGGCGCGTGGGGCATCGGTGAGTCCGGCTGGGTGGGGGCCACGGAGGACGAATCCGTACGCGCCCTGCACCGTGCCATCGACCTTGGCGTGAACTTTATCGATACCGCCCGCGGTTACGGCGAGAGTGAGCGAATCGTCGGCCGGGTCGTCCGCGAGCGGGCCGGCGACGAGGTGCGCGTCGCGACCAAAGTGCCGCCGAAAAACGGTATTTGGCCGGCGCCCGACGGCTTGGACCCGGCCGAGACGTTCCCGGGCGAGCACATCCGCAAAAGCCTGGAGACCAGTCTGCGCACCAGCGAAGTGGACCACTTCGACGTACTGCAGTTCCATGTCTGGAGCGATGACTGGGTCGGCCGTGGCGACTGGCTGGAGACGATCGCCGAACTGAAACAGGAGGGAAAGATCCGCCTGTTCGGCGTCTCCATCAACGACCACCAGCCCGACAACGCACTCGCACTCGTACACAGCGGCGCCGTTGACAGCGTGCAGGTCATCTACAACCTCTTCGACCAGGCGCCCGCCGACGCGCTGCTGCCGGCCTGTGAGGAGCACGGCGTCGGTGTCATCGTGCGGGTGGCACTGGACGAGGGCGGCCTCACCGGTCGGATCACCTCCGGCACGACGTTCCCCGAGGGCGACTGGCGCAACCGGTACTTCCGCGGTGACCGCCTGGCACAGGTCGAACAGCGGGTGGCCGCCATCGTCGCCGACCTCAGCATCGCCCCCGATGAGATCGCTGAGAACGCGTTGCGGTTCGTGCTGAGTTCGCCGGCGGTTTCCACTGTCATCCCCGGAATGCGCACCGTACGCAACGTCGAGCGCAACACGGCCCTGAGCGACGGGCGTCCGCTCACCGCCGACCAGCTCGCCGTGCTGGCCAAGCACCGGTGGCAGCGCAACTTCTACGCCTGATCCCCGGGCTCCATTGCGGGGGCCGGGCGGTAGGCGGTTCACCCGCCGCGCACCGCCCGGCCGTGAGCGGTGTCGGCCGCCTCTCCCCCACCAGGGCGAGCACCTGCACGGTGCTACCGGGGCACCCATGTACCCGGCCCACCTGAAACAGTCCGGCCGCCGGGCTCGGATGCTTCTCAGGGTGCGACGTTGTGGTTCAGGCGGAACAGGTTGCCGGGGTCGTAGCGTCGCTTGATCCTCGTCAAGCGGTCGTAGTTCTGACCGTAGTTGCCCCGGACCCGGTCCTGGTCGTCGTGGTCCATGAAGTTCACGTAGCCGCCCTCCAAGGAGGAGGGCTGGAGTGCCGCAGCGAAGGCGCGCGCCCAGCCGACGTTGGCCTCGCAGTCGGCGCGGGTAGGGAGTGCCGGGCTGAGTGCGGTCGCGAAGTCGGCGTCCCGGTAGGTGAATGCGGTCTCCTCGGGCACCACCCTGTGGCAGGCGCCGTCGATGGGAAACACCACCGTCGCGCTCTGGATGGTGGGCGTCGTGGCGCCGTACTCGACGTACGCGTCGATGGCCCCGTCCGGCAGGCCCTGACTGAAGGTGCCCTTCCAGTAGTGGAAGAGGCCCGCGGGCAGCAGTTCGTCGAAGAGAGTGTTGATCACCGGATAGGGAATGCGTTCGACGTGCTGCCCCACGACCGGACCGAGGTCGTCGAGACGGGCACGGACCTCGTCGTCCTCATCCTCGGGGCCGCTCCAGCAGGTGATCACTCCGCAGACCGGCCGGCCGTGCCATCGCTCGGGCAGGAACGGCACCGGCGGGCCGAGCGCGACGACGAGCAGGGCACTGAACTTCTCGTCGGCGTCGGCGATCAACTCCCGGTATCTCCTCATCACGTCGCCGTCGAGCGGGTAGAACGTCGGCCCGCCGAGAATGCCGGCCACGGGGTGCAGCTGGT
Organism: Streptomyces sp. NPDC000880; assembly: GCF_053599675.1. Lineage (NCBI taxonomy): Bacteria > Bacillati > Actinomycetota > Actinomycetes > Kitasatosporales > Streptomycetaceae > Streptomyces > Streptomyces sp. NPDC000880. Next base: position 140,895 of record NZ_JBSFMS010000002.1, read on the forward strand.
ACTCGAAGGACGCGACGACCCCGAAGTTCCCGCCCCCACCGCGCACTGCCCACAGCAGGTCGGCGTTGTGCTCCTGCGTACAGGTCAGAAAGGACCCGTCGGCCGTGACCAGGTCGGCCGAGATCAGGTTGTCGCAGGCCAGCCCGCAGCGCCGGGCCAGATAGCCCATGCCTCCTCCCGTCGTCAGCCCGCCGATACCGGTACTGGACACGACCCCGCCCGTGGTGGCCAGGCCGAAGGCATGCGTGGCGTGGTTGACATCGGCCCAGGTGCAGCCGCCCTCGGCCCGAGCCGTACGCGCCTCGGGGTCGACCCGAATCCCGCGCATGCGCCCGAGGTCGAGCACGACGCCTCCGTCGCAGGTTCCGTAGCCGGAGACGCTGTGACTGCCGCCGCGCACCGCCAGCCGCAGATTCTGCTCCCGGGCGAAGTCCACGGTGGCGACGATGTCGCCTACGTCGACGGCCCGGACGATGATCGCCGGCCGCTTGTCGTGCATCGCGTTGTAGACCTTGCGGGCCTCGTCGTAGTCGGGTTCGCCGGGCTGGATGATGTCGCCGCGTACGGACCCCTGCAGCCGCTCCAACAGCGTGTCGTCGAGGGCTGGTGTGTAGGTGGTCATGGCCGCCACCGGCTTTCCGCGTCTTCGCAGATCCTCAAGGACCTTCGGGGACCTTCGGGGACCTTCAGGGACCTTCAGGGAATGGGAACAGCACTGTTGTAGGCACAGGGCCGGGCGACATTCATCGCCGGAACCGCCCATATCGCCGGAGCGCGCATGGGCGAAACAGCCCATGCGCCGCATCGCGTACGGGATCACGCAAGGCCGTGTGTGTACGCGTACGCCGTGGCAGCGGCCCTCGAGGACACATCGAGCTTCGCGAAGATGTTGTTCAGGTGACGGGCGACGGTGTGCTCGCTGATCACCAGCTCGGAGGCGATGGACCGGTTGGTCCGGCCTGCCGCGACGAGACGCAGCACTTGGACCTCGCGCTCGGTGAGCTCGCCGGGGAGCCGATGGTGCACAGTGCTGAGCAGGGCCGCCGCCCGCCGCGCGTCGGGCACCGCGCCCAGCCGCTCGAAGACCCCCTGCGCGACTTGGAGTTCCAGCCGTGCGCCTTCGTCGTCCCCCGCGGCGCGGTCGGCAGCGGCGAGGGTCATGCGGACCTGCGCCGCCTCGTACGGGACTCCCAAATCCAGCCACAGCAACAGCGCCCGGTGCAGCAGGGGCAGCGCACGTTGGAGGTCGCGGTCGGCGAATGCCACAGCGCCGCCCGCCGCCGCGGCGGTCGCATGCAGCACCGTGCTCTCGGACTCCCGCCGCTGCTGCCACTCGCGAGCGGCCGACTCCAGTTCGTCCGCCGCCGTACGGGCCTGGTCGAGCTGTCCGAGGGCGAGCGAGACCTCGACCTGGGCCGCGAGCAGCCGGCAGCGCCCGAGGCAGCCGGGGCGGCCATCATCCCCACCGTCCTCGGCAGCCAGCGCAAGCCTTAGGGCGGCAGCTGAGGAGTCGGCCTTGCCCTGGGCAAGGCGCAGCAGCGCGAGGCCCGGCTGCGGGTCGCGGCCGAGTTCGTGCGCGCGGTCGTACGATGCCTCGGCCTCGGCCAACTCGCCGCGCCGGCGCTGGATACCTCCGGTCAGGTAGAACGCCTCCGCGGCGATCCTCGCCTCGTAGGGCAGCAGCTCCCTGCACGTCAGGGCGGCCTCGGTCTCGGCCCGGGGCCAGTCACCGCACAGCTCCAGCACCTCCACGCGGTGTACCCGGCACAGACCCCGGAAGTTGTTCTCCTCAGGCATCGACGCACACCAGGCCATGGCGGCGTCGGTCCACTCAACGGCTCGTTCCAGGTCGGCGGAGGCCATGCACTGCTGGAGTCCCAGGCAGTAGATCCACCCGGTGAAGAACGAGCTGAGTTCGCCCGCCATGGCCGCGCACATGGCGTCGTCGAGCAGTGCGAGCCCGCCGGCGACCCGCCCCTGGGCCAGCAGCACGCTCGCCTGCGCCTGGGTGCTCATGGCGAGGAGATCTGGGCTGCCGCAGCGCCGGGCGATGCCCGCCATACGGCGGGCGCAGCTCATGGCCTCCTCGAACGCGCCACGCTGCTGTGCCTCGTCCGCTTCGACCCAGGCGAGATAGCACTGCTCGACGCACTCAGGCTCGCTGCTGAGGTGCTGCCGGGACCGGCGCAGCCAGCCGGCGGCCGCGGCTGTACGTCCCGCCAGCTGATACTCGTAGAAGAGCATCCAGGCGCTGAATCCGGCCTGCCGGACGGCGCCCGCCGCCACGTAGCCGGAGTAGGCCTTCGTCCGCGCTGTGATCGATTCCTCGACGCGACTGGTCCACCAGGCGGCATCGGCGAGTGCGGCGAGGTCGTCCGAGGTCATCCGGTCGAGTTCGAGGTCGCGCAGGGCGGTGTAGGCATCGGCCCATGCCTCACGGGCGACAGCGTCCCTCGCCTGCTCGATCGCCCGTTCGGTGCCGGTGATCTGCTCAGCCACCGCGGCTCCCTTCTCGCTTCCCCGCGAGCCGGACCACCCCTCACCAGGATAGGAGCCGACAGCTCCGACGGGCACTCTCTTCGCACATCCCTCCGGACAGTGGCTCTACTCGCCCGATGCAAGCTGGGCCGTTGGTACAGTCAGCACCGGAATATCGGACCGGAGGGAGGCGAGCGGACGATGGCGGTGGACGCACTCGACACCCGCATCCTGCGGCTCCTGATCGAGCAACCGCGCACCAGCGTGCGCGAGTACGCCCGGATCCTGGGCATCGCCCGCGGCACCCTGCAGGCCAGGATCGACCGGCTCGAACGGGATGGCGTGATCACGGGCACGGGGCCGTATCTCTCCCCCGCGGCCCTCGGGTACCCGGTCCTCGCCTTCGTCCATATCGAGGTCACCCAGGGGCACCTGGACGAGGTCGGCGACGCGCTCGCGGCCGTACCGGAAATCATCGAGGCGTTCTCGATCACCGGCGGCGGTGATCTGCTGACCCGGGTCGCCGCGCGCGACAACGGACATCTCGAAGACGTCATCCAGCGGCTGATCCAACTGCCGGGCGTGGTGCGCACACGCACCGAGATGGCGCTCCGCGAGCGGGTGCCGCACCGGCTGCTGCCGCTGGTCGAATCGGTGGGCCGGACGGCCGGCACCTCACGCTGAGCCGCACCTTGGCATGCTGGACCGCATGAGCACTTCGCGCACCCCTTCGGTCATCTTCGATCTCGACGGCACCCTCGTGGACAGCGAGCCGAACTACTACGAGGCGGGGCGCAGGCTCCTGGCCCGGCACGGCGTGCCGGACTTCACCTGGGAGCACCACACGCGCTTCATCGGCATCGGGACACGGGAGACGCTGGAGATTCTGCGCGAGGAGTACGGGATCGAGGCGCCCATCGACGAGTTGCTGGCCGGGAAGAACCGGAACTATCTGGAGCTGGCCCGCGCTTCGACGGAGGTCTTCCCCGAGATGCGGAAGTTCGTGGAACTGCTGCACCCGGAAGGAGTGCCGATGGCGGTGGCATCCGGCTCGTCCCGCGCCGCCATCGATGCGGTGCTGGAGGGCACCGGCCTTGACGCGTTCATCCCGACGGTCGTCTCCGCCGAGGAGGTTGCGCAGGGCAAGCCGGCGCCCGACATCTTCCTGGAGGCCGCGCGCCGCCTGGGGGCCCGTCCCGGCGACTGCGTGGTGCTGGAGGACGCACCTCCGGGCGCGGCGGCCGCACACGCGGCCGGTATGCGCTGCATCGCCATTCCCTACGTGCCCGCGACGGCCGACGACCCGGCGTTCCGGGCGGCGGGGCTGCTCTTCGCGGGCGGGCAGGCCGAGTTCACGGCGCGGGCCGCGTACGACTGGCTCGTTGGATAGCGTGGCTCAGCCGACGAAGTCCGGTTCAGGCGCGTTTGGTGGAGTCGAGGTGGGCGAACACCACCACGTTGTCCGTGTAGTCCTTCGCCTTCCTGTCGTACTCGCCGCCGCAGGTGATCAGACGCAGCTGCGGGGAGGGGGCGTCGGCGTAGACCCGCTGATCGGGGAAGCGCGCCTTGCTGAAGGTCTCCACAGAGTCGACCTTGAACGTGGCGACAGTGCCGTCTTCACGGGTGATGTCGACCTTGCTTCCAGGCTTGAGCAAGCTGAGCTGCAGGAATACGGCCGGGCCGGTCTTGGTGTCGACGTGGCCTGCGATGATTGACGTGCCGCGCTCGCCGGGACTGACACCCCCTTCGAACCAGCCGACCAGATTGCCGTCGTCTGGAGGTGGCGCGTTCAGCTGTCCGGACGGGCCGATGGACAACGCCGTGAAGGGCGCGTCGACGGCAATCTCCGTGATCGCGATCCGCTTCGGGGCAGAACGGGGCAGCGCCAGATCGTCGGCAGGGGCAACAGCGCCGGGTGCGGCAGGGGCGGAAGCCGCGGCGCGGGGCGGTGGCTTGAGTTCCACCGAGGTGCCGAAGGAGTTGTAAATAAGGAGGAAACCCAGCACAACCGCCATGGCAGGCCACAGCAGGGCGCGGCCGAGAGGACGGGAGGCGAGGGCGGTACCGGGAGGCTGCTGGGCGGTCATGCGAGCGTGCCTTTCGCGTACAGGGCGTCAGTGGGGCGCGGACAGGCGATGGAACAGGCTGCGGTGCGGGAAGGGCAATCGCCGCGGCCACCGCCCGGGAGGGGCGGCGGCCGCGACAGCAAGCGAACTGCTAGTGGTTCGGCCCCATCAGGCAGCCGCGCCACCCGACGTGTTGCGACGGCGCAGCCGGTACGCCCCCGCGCCGAGACCACCGAGCATCAGCACCGCGCCGGCAGCCAGGCTCCCGCTGGACATGGCCAGGGCGCCGCCACCGGTGTGAACACCACCGTTCGGCTTCTCGTGCTTCCAGGACTCCGACTTGTGGTCGCCCTTGTCGGACTTGTCGTAGTCGCTCTTCTCGTCCTTGTCGCTCTTCTCGTCCTTGTCGCCCTTCTCGTCCTTGTCGCCCTTCTCGTCCTTGTCGCCCTTCTCGGACTTCTCGTCCTTGTCGGACTTGTCGCCGTAGCCGTTCTCCTCGTCCTCGGCCGGGATCATGGCCAGGGCGCCGCCACCGGTGTGAACGCCACCGTTCGGCTTCTCGTCCTTGTAGTCGTCCTTCTCGTCCTTGTGGCCGTACTTCTCGTCCTTGTGGTCACCCTTGTCGGACTTGTCGTAGTCGCCCTTGTCGGACTTCTCGTCCTTCTCGTCCTTGTCAGACTTCTCGTCCTTCTCGGACTTGCCGTAGTCGCCGTTCTCGGACTTCTCGTCCTTGTCAGACTTCTCGTCCTTCTCGGACTTGCCGTAGTCGCCGTTCTCGGACTTCTCGCCCTTCTCAGACTTCTCGTCCTTCTCAGACTTGTCGCCCTTCTCGGCCTCCTGGCCGTACTCGCTGGAGGAGGAGCCACTGTCTTGGTCCTCGGCCAGGGTCAGGGCATATGCGGCGGGAGTGGTGATCGCCAGGACCGCGGAAACGGCCGCTGACGCGAACAGGGTGCGGGCAGAGCGCATGAGGCACATTCCTTTCGCCGCGACTACGACGGCCGACACTTCATCGGCTCATGGGATCGCAGGGGCGACGTGATTCACCGTTAGCCGGATTCCGGCTCCGCACCACCGGAGAGCACCGCATTCGAGCTACACCATGGGGCCCTTCGTGTGACAAGTGCCCGATAGTCACCCGTTAGACGGCACGCCACGCCGAAGAAAGGTTTCGTCCGTCGCCGCCCCGATCATCCGCTGACGGCTCCTCACTCTCGGCCTGACAATCCGCCTCAAGACAGCCTCGACCTGACTCGGCCGTTAACCTCTGTCCGGGCACCCCCCCTCGGAAGCCCAAGCCCGCCGGATCAACACCGGCCGGGGCACCATGCTTCCGCCCCCTACCCGCGGGTAATTTGGCTGATCGTCGTCTCACCGCGGCTGCTTCTGTACCTCTACGCTCCGATCACCGCGCCGGTGGGCAGTGCCTCCGTGGCACGACGGTCTGAGCCAGATGGAGCACGAGTGAGACGAACGCAACGCCACGGCGGACACCGCACCAGGGTCCCGGACGACCAGTGCCGCCGTCGCCGCGGCACTCGTCCTCGTCGGAACCGTCGCCGAGGCACCCACAGCACTGGCGGCACCCACGTCAGCGACCCCGGGGCCGGAGCGCGGGGAAGCCCAAACCACGGCGGGCCCCTCCTTCCGCCTCGCCGACATTCCGATGAAGGACGGTGTCGTCCTCAAGGCAAACGTGTTCACCCCCGCCCCCGGCAGCCGGCGCCGGCGCGCACGGCCGCTACCCGGTGATCGTGCAGCCGGCCAGCTGGGGGGCAGAACGACCTCGAGTACGTCCTTCAGGGCGGGAAACTCGCCGCACGCGGCTATGTCGTGGTCACCTACCTCTCCGAAGGAGAGGTCGACGTTGCGGGACCCAAGGACGTGGCGGACATCTCGTCGGACATCGACTGGGTCATCGCCCGGACTCCGGCCGATCCGCAGCGAATTGGGATGACCGGTCTCTCCCTTGGCGACGGCCTGACCCTGACGGGAGCTGCCGCCGACCCGCGGATCAAAGCGGTGGCTGCGATGAGCGGTTGGGGGGACCTGGTCGACTCGCTGTACAGCGGCGAGACCCGGCACCTGCAGGCCGCCGCCGCGCTCACCGCCGTGGGGGCACCCGCCGGTCGCGAAAGTGCCGAGTTCCAGCGAATGTTGGCCAGCCTGTTCGGCGACCGTGACATCCCCGACGTCGTCGGATGGGCGCGGACCAGGTCCCCGGCTGCGTACGTGGACCGCATCAATGCCAACGGCACGGCCGTCTTCCTCGCCAACGCATGGGGAGACAGCATCTTCAACCCCAGCCAGATCACTGCCTTCTATCAGCAGCTGACCGGCCCCAAGCTGATCGAGCTGCGTCCCGGCGACCATGCCACGCAGGAGGTCACGGGCCTGCTCGGACTGGACAACGCCACCTGGGCAAGCGCGCTCACCTGGTTCGACGAGCACCTCAAGAGCAGCGGCGGCACGCCTCGGCCGCCGGTGGAGCTGGAAGTACGGCCCGGCGGTGCACGCGAGAGCTATCCGTCCTGGCATGCCGTCAGTTCCCGGATCGAGCGGCTGCAGTTGGGCAGAGCGGGCGCGTTCGGCACCGGTGCGCTCGACGGCGGCACGCCCGGGAGCAGCGGCACGGCTGGGACGGGATGGCAGACGCCGGTCGTCGGCGGTACGAACTCGGGCGCCGACGGCGGCATTACCGAACTGTCCGGGCTGCTCGACCAGGTCGCCAAACTGCCGCCCGTCGTCATGGTCCCGTTGCTTCCCCGCTGGGCCGGAGCCGTATGGCAGTCGAAGCCGTACGCGGCCGCGCAGCACATCCGCGGAGCCGTCAGGCTGCACACGACCGTCACCGCTCCGCGCCGGAAGGCACGGTGATCGGCTACCTCTACGACGTGAACTCCCTCGGCGTGGGGAAGCTGATCTCCCACGGCCCGCAGAGCTGGTCCGGCAGGATGCCGGGGCGGGCCTTCCCCCTCGACATCCCGCTCTTCGCCACCGCCTACTAGGGCTTTGTTAGGTGGTGTCGTAGGGCTGCCAGGGGGTGGGTTGTCGGCAGGTGGGGCAGGTGCCGGTCCAGCGGGGCGAGCCGGGGCGGGTCGACCGGCCGCGCCTGACGGTC